>NZ_JBKVCZ010000123.1:0-19051 GCF_046966825.1 Hungatella sp.
GAAATACTCATAGTCCACTGAACGGCGCTGTTCCTCAGAAAACGCCTCCCCCCGGTCCACCGATCGGATAAATCCACCGCCTTCGCGGTGAAGTCTCATCGCATAATCCGCGCCCCAGTACGCCTCGTCGAGAAGCTCCTTCTTTAAGATTCTGCAGTCTCTTAACTCTTCTTTTTCCATCCGGTCCGCAATATCGAAGCAGACATAGGAAGGCAGAAGGGACTGCATGGGGTTGTAGACAGCCGTGTGGGACAGCTGGGTCAGATGGATTCCAAAGTCACCGGTGGCGTCATACCAGCCTCCGTGTAAATCCAGAGTCCCCTTTCTCGCTCCCGCAAATGGCACGTTCCTGTCGGCCTTCATCCACTCGCCGGAAGACCGCTCCCCCTTTAGATAAGCTCTGGATGCATTCACCATGCGCAGGTTCAGGAAATCACCGGTGACCGTGATGATCTCCGAACGAAATGCCTTCCCATCAGCATATCCGGCAAGCCGGTACGTCCCCTCCCGTCTGACATCGGAAAAGTCCAGGACGTAGTAGCAGCCCTCCGACCAGTCCGGGATCCGTTCCGGGCCGCTCACCGCCACGTGATATCGTTCCCCGTGATGCCGTTCCACGTTATCCGCTTCCAGCCAGGCGGTTATCTCCGCTGCCTCCTGTTCCAGCTCCAGAACTGCTGTTTTATAATCCGTCCCGTCGAATCCAATATGATTGACAAATACTCTCATCCAAACTCTCCTTTTTTCACTGCAGTACCGTTTTATCCTTTGACCGCACCCGCGGTCAGCCCCTTGATGACCATTTCCTGGGACATCATATAGAGGATGAGAACCGGGATCACCGTGATAAAGATAGCCGCCATCATGGCGCCGTAATCCGTGCCGTGCATGTTGCTGACCATGGTCAGTATCACGCAGACCGGTTTCAGCTTCTGGTCGGATATGTAGACCAGGGATGTAATCAGATCATTGTAGGACCAGATAAATACCATGATTCCCACGGTTGCAAACATGGGTTTCGACAGCGGCACCGTGATGTGCTTTAAGACCTGAAACGGTCCCGCGCCGTCGATGATGGCCGCCTCATCCAGTTCGTTTGGAAGGGAGCGCATATAGGACGACAGAAGCATGATGGCGAAGCAGAGATTGCCCGCCACCTGGGGTACGATAACCGCCAGATACGTTTCCCGGATCGGAAGGCGGCTTACCGTAACGAAGTTGGGGATCATAGTTGCAAATGCCGGAACCAGAAGACAGGCTACCATGCCGGCCTCCACCACCTTTCCGACTCCCGAATCGAACCGTCCCAGACCGAATGCAGCCAGGCCTCCGAAACAGACCACTCCCGCCACCACGCCTCCGGATATCAGGAAGCTGTTAAAGAAGGAGCGGAACATATTCACATCCGGATACGAAAAGATGGAACGGTAATTGGAGAAATCCAGGCTTTTCGGAAAGGCTACTCCATTTAACAGAATTTCTTCCGAAGGCTTAAACGAATTTTCAAATACCCACAGAATGGGAATCACGGTTATAAGAAGCCAGAAAATGAGAACCGCGTATAACAGGATACTGCTGATTTTTAGTTTTTTATTTCCCATGCCGTCTCTCCTTACTCTTCGACATCGGCCTTCAAAAGCTTCCGAAGCCCGATGGTCAGCAATACGCCGATGATAATCATCACCACCGCGATGGCGCTGGCGTATCCGCCGTTGTATTTCTCAAAAGCAGTCTGGTACATATAGGTGCTTAGCAGCTGGCTGGAATTCATGGGGCCGCCCTTGGTGATCACGTAGATGGTGTCAAATACGCGGAAACATCCGGATACGACGAGCACTACGGTGGAAACCAGCACATCTTTCAACATCGGTATCGTAATATAGAAAATCTTCTTCACCGGGGTTATGCCATCCAGCATGGCGGATTCGTAGATGTCCTCCGGAATCTTGGAGATACCGGTTAAGAAAATCACGAAATAGAAGCCGATATACTGCCACAAAACAGGGATCAGGGCCAGATAGATCGCGGTCTTAGGCGTGATCCACACCTGCTTGTCATATCCCAGAAGTGTGACAAAGTAATTTAAAAGTCCGTATTCATACTTGTAAATCAGAGTGAACATCAGGCCGATCGCCGTACCGGAAATGACGATCGGGAAGAAGTAAACCGTCCGGAACAGTTTAAATCCGTGATGGGCGCTGTCCACCATGATCGCCAGCAAAAGCGCAAATCCCACCTGGAAAATCAGCACGCCCGCGATCAGAATCGCCGTATTTTTAAATGCCACGGGCATGACCATGTCCGAGAAGATCCGCTTATAATTGTCGAGACCAATCCATTCACTGGTAAGCGCAAAATTATACCAGGAAGAAAAGCTGTATATTACCGTCTTTATGAGTGGATAGATCAAAAACGCCATAATCAGGATCATGGCCGGCGCGATGCAGATCCAAACATATTTTTTACCTTTCAGTGCCACGTTTTTTCCTCCTTGCTATGAGCACACGGAGGCTGTACCCGTCTGAGCACAACCCCCGGCTTTCATCACTGTCTTTCCCGTCTGCCTTACTGACCGGACTCATTCAGCTGTTTGGCCTGTTTGAGCACCTCCGCGCTCGTCATCTGGCCTTCGCAGACGTACTGGATTCCATTGTTTAAGGTCTCATACGCCTCATGATTCACCTGAGAGTCGAGAGCCGCATCCTGGTACTGCGCCTTCTCCAGCATGGTTACTGCGCTCTTTAAGAGTTCGCTGGAATTCTCCGGTGCGTCGCAGACGATGGCAGGGCTTCCGCCGTAGGCGATGAATCTGGCCATGGTCTCCGGTGATGTCATATATTTTAAGAATTTTAAAGTCTCTCCGCTTCTCTCATTGGCCGCTTTTGTCATATGCCATCCGGAGGAAAATCCTGCAATCGCACAGTTTTCACCACCTGTACCGCCCGGAAGCGTCGGCATGGAGATGATTCTCATGTCCGGATTGCCCTGAAGGCTCTCTGTACACCAGGAGCCATTGATCATCATAGCCGCTTTTCCTTCTGAGAAGAGCAGTCTTACATCATCTTCTGAGATGGTGAAGGTGTCCTTCGGCAGTCCGCCTTTCTGGTAAAGCTCTGCGATGCAGTCGATGGCAATGCCCCAGCTGTCGTCAAAGTAATTTCTGTGGTTTTCCTTGCCTGAGGCGCCCATAATGAAGTTTTCCGTGGTGATATACGGCATTCCCAGGGACATGGACAGCGTCACAATATCGTTCTGAGAAAATACTTCGTTTGCCTTCATGATATTTTCCCATGTGGTCGGCTCTTCCAGTCCGTACTGTTCAAACAGCGCCTTGTTGTAGAACATTCCTTCATAATATCCGATGAATGGAAGCGCGTACTGCTTTCCCTGATACTGAACATTTTCCAGCGGGGACTCCTTGAAGTTTCCTGCCCATTCCGGGTCTGCCTTCAAAATGTCTCCAAAATCCACGAACAGCCCTGAGTCCTCGAAGGTCTTCGTATAAGCCTCGCCCGTATAGTAAAGAACCAGGTCGCCGGATTGCCTGCGCCAGATCGGCCTGAACCTTCGTCTTGAATAAATCGTTGCTTCCTGAAGTCGGCTGGGACTCGTCAACGATAGTGATGCCGGATGGTCCTTCATGTAATCGGCACAAACCTCTTTCCAGACCGGCGCGTAGGCATCAGAACCTGCAAATACGTGACACGGATATCTTCTTTTACAGTTCCTTCTGCAGCATTCCCCCCGGCTGTTTCCGTCTTTGCGGAATCCTCTGCGCCCTTACCGGCTTCCGTCTTTCCCGCTTCGGTCTGCCCCGCTTCCGTCTTGCTGTCCGCCGTGCCGCCCGCACAGCCCCCCAGCAGTGCTCCGGTTACCGCCAGAGCCGTCATCAGTGCCACAGCTTTTCCTGTTTTTTTCATGATTCCTTTTCCTCCATTTTCATGCGACTTTGCGCAGTTTTTGCTATTTATATTGATTTATTGTCTGCCTTATTTATTTGGAGCTTTACCGGCTCTCCCTCACTGCGCTCTCCACAGCGATTCTTCCGTATACCAGAGCCAGCGAATGGCTCAGGCCAGGCACGGTCAGAGGATAATCCACGGCTACCCGGTTTCCCTGCACATTTCCCGCAGCGTACAGACCGGGAATGATCGCTCCTTCTGTGTCGTAGCAGTGGGCCTCTTCATCACTCTGGATTCCTCCCATAGCCGCGATCATGACTGCCGGTGTAAATTTTGCTGCATAAAATGGCCCCTGTTTTACTGCAAACAGCCGTTCTTTTCTCTTGCCGTAGTCCGTGTCCTCCCCCTGCTCACAGAGACGGTTGTACTGTTCCACCGACGCAAGCGCCGTATCTGCAGGAAGACCCGTTTTCACAATCAGCTCCTCCAGCGTCTCCGCTTCCAGAAGAACGCCATCCTCCACCGCTTTCCGGACATACTTCGGCGCGATGTAGTTGTCGATAAAGCAAAGCTTATCATAAACCGTCCCGCTCTCCAGCTCCTCATCTTCCATGACGAAGCACACAGAGCCGTGGTTCGGATACTCCTTCGGTATATAGCTTCTCCAGTTCCCGTCCACGATCTGCCACGCCGTCTTATCCGGCAGATTCTCGATCTGACTGCCCAGCTGCTGTCCCGGCGCGTCCTCATTGACAAACCGTTTTCCACGGGTATTGAGAAGCAGGAAATCCGCTACGCCGAACACACTCCCCATATGATGAGCGCAGGGCGCGTGGGCGCTGTCCTGAAGCTTCGCTCCGGCCCAGAGTGCCATCTTATGGCCGTCACCCGTGTTGGATGGCTGCCGGTCCATGTCGTAGCTGGTCCACTGTTTCGGCGTTTCCAGCATTCCGGGCAGGAACCGTTTCAGCATTGCTTCATCGCTCATGTAATCTCCCGTAGCCAGAATGACACCCTTTGAGGCGTAAGCCTTTATAAGGCCGCCTTCCCTGGTTCCGGCGATCACGCCTTCCACCCGACCGTCACCGTTTTTCAATAGCTTTTTTACCCGTGTATTGAAGAAGGAGGTCACATTTCCCGTCTTCTCAGCCAGTTCAAAATTACCGCGGCACAGGGCGATATGGGATGGACGAATCCATGCAGTCACCTGGTAGCATTTGAAATTCTCCTGGGCGTTGTCAAAACCTTCCGGAAGAGGCAGACGCCTCGGCTGTATATAGCATTTTACGCCTTTTGGCGGGACCTGATCGGTACGGTCCAGGACCGCAATATCTTCCAGCCCCTCCATGTACCAGTCGAACGCCTTTCCAGCTTCCTCCGACCAGCGTTTCAAAATATTCTGACTGGCCTTATAGGCCATGTCGTGCATCAGATTGTTGACAATCTCTGTTTTATTCATATGATCCCGTCCCCATCGCTTCGCCACCTTGCTGTCCATGACGGCGAAGTCTCCGGATCTGGCCTGAACACATCTGCATTTTTCAAAGAGAAGAACCTTCTGCCCCATCTCCGCCGCCTGCCTGACGGCCGCCACTCCGGCCAGACCGCCGCCTACCACAATGATATCCGCGGACACTGTTTCGGTTATGGTTTCTTCCCTGATCTGTGGCTCTTCTCCCAGCCACGCTTCCCCTCTATATTGATTCAAGGCTGTTCACTCCGTTTCTTTTTTCTTATTATATAATGCACAATTTATATCCACAACTATCACAACTGATAGTATATTTTCACAAGAAAATAGAGGGGTATTTTGCATCCCCTCTTCATAAAAGGTCTCCCTTCCGCTTAGTACCGAAAAACAGGAGGCTTGCTATTTTCAGCGGTTTAAAGACTCACATCTGTCAATATAGTCAAGCAGCGCCTCACATCCTTCACAGATATCCCGGTAGGTAGAATCAAAATCTCCGGTATACCACGGGTCGTCGATATCCCTCGGATTCGGCCCAAAGTCCAAAAGCCTCGAGACTTTTCTCTCCGGGTCGCTTCCCAGAATTCTCATCATGTTGGTAATGTTCCACTGCTCCATCCCGATGAGATAATCGTACTTGTCATAATCGGCCTTCGTCATCTGCACTGCCCGTTTTCCTTCTGTGGAAATACCGTACTGGCGCAGTTTATTCCTCGTTCCGTGATGAACCGGATTGCCGATTTCCTCGCGGCTGGTAGCCGCGGACGCAATGTAAAAGCGGTCGGCCTGACGGCGTTTTTCTACCATGTCCTTCATGATGAACTCGGCCATGGGGGAGCGGCAGATGTTGCCCAAGCAGACGAATAGGATATTGATTGTCTTCTTATTATAATTATCCATTCCCTCTATCTCCTTTTATTTTTAATACATAAAGTTTACTATAATTTCATACCAGGAACAAGCATAGTTTTCGCGCATTCGTTTTACAGGTTTGTCATGGCTTCGTTTTCCATCGGTCATTTGCACTTTGTGTACTGTTTGCTTTTGCCTTGCCATAATAAAGGCCTCCTATGATTTTGTTTTATCATAGAAGACCTTATAAATCTTTAATTACAGAAAAAGCTTTCACAGACTCATAAAACTGTTTGTATAGGTTGCGTTTGGATTACAAAACTTGTATCTCGCTTGTAAAGCCTACATTTTGAATTACAAAGTAGCATCTCGCCTTACAACTAATCTCTTTTAAAAATTTTCTACATTAGCATTAGTTGTGTCATAACATTTCATAATACTCACGCTTATGCTTCTGAATTGCATTATAATTAAAATTCTTCCAAATAACTGGACATCCCCCATAACAAACATCCAATTTATTGCACTCTTTACATTCTTCTGATGGGTACTTTTTCAACTTATCAATCACATCTCTATAGATATTTTTTTCTCTCCATCCTTTAAATTCTTCATATGATGAAAAATCGCTTCCAAGTCTTCCGATTTTATTTTCGAAATGCATATTACAAGGAATCAAATTCAGTTCCGTATCAAAGGTAATTCCATTCTCATTATGAATTTGGCACGGAAAGGCTAGCTTTCCTTTAAGAACTTCTAACTGTTCCTCTGTATAAATGCATAGCGGAAAACTATATTCAATCCACCATTCCTCCGTTATCTCATTTAACTCATCAACTTGCATCATGAAATTCTCTATCAAAGCAAACGGATTATTTTTCTTCCAATATGTATCTTCATCATATTCAAATTTTTCATTATCAATCACAAATGTAAATGAAAACTGTTTTGCACCATTTTCAATAGAATTTCTTACAGTGTCACATAATGAACCAATATTCTCCTTTGTCAGCACCATCGAACATGTATACTCTAACGACAAATCTGAAAGATTCTGTACTGCTCGATTTTGTAATTCAAAACATGCTACGCCTACCAAGGCCTTACATTCCTCTTCATTTTTACCTTTAAGAGAAATATCAACATAACTCACACCATTGGTAGCAAGTTCATTACAAAACTTTCTATTTTCCAGCATTATTCCATTGGTAGCAATAGCAACTTCCATTTTATGTTTCCTTGTTTTTATATATTCCAATATATCAAAAAATCGAGGATATAATGTAGGCTCTCCACCTGTAAAAACTATGTATTTGACTCTTGCCTCATCACAAAAATCAATTACTTTTTTCAAATCATCATATTGAATTATATTATCTTTTCTGTATTCTGTTTTTTTGGCATAGCAAAAATTACATCTTAAATTACATTCTCGTGTTAAAGTAATTGTACATTGATCTATTTTTATTTTATCCAAGCAAATAAACCACCTTTCTTAAGTATATATCATTTTCTTAAATGCCATCTATTGACCAATATTAAATAAGGATGATTTATTATTTTCAAAAACTTCCTTTGGAAGTCCCTGTGCTACAATAATTCCTCCACGACTACCACCCACTAATCCAAAATCTATTAGATAATCTGCAACATGAGCAATAAACTCTATATTATGTTCAACAATCAGGATTGTATCCCCTTTTTCTTGTAATGAGAATAAAACATTTTCAAATTTTAAAACATCAACACAATTTAATCCAGATGTTGGTTCATCTAGGATGTATAAATTCTGTCCTTTTGATGGAGTTCCTAATGCTTTCGCCAATTTAATTCGTTGAGCCTCACCACCTGATAAATTCATAGACATTTGACCTAATTTTAAATATCCTAACCCTAAATCAATCATACTTTTTAACACAGAATGTATTTTAGTTGAATCCTCAAATGTTTCAATCAATTCAGAAATGGGAGTTTCCAATACATCTTGTATTGTCATTCCCTTGTACTGAACCGATAATATCTTTTCATTAAATCTTCTTCCATTACATTCTGGACACGTTATATAAGAACTTGGCAAGTAATTCAATTCAATTTTTTGAAGACCAGTACCCTGACAGCATTCACACCTTCCACCTTTCACATTCATACTAAAAAATGAAGCACTAAGTTTTAATTTCTTTCCCAATTCTGTTTTTGCAAAAATCGAGCGGATTTCATCATATATTTCTAAATATGAAACCACTGTCGATCTAGGTGTTTTTCCAATAGGGGCCTGATTAACTTGCAACACTCTCTTAATATCCCATTCACCTTCAACATCTACGCAATACCCATCTTTTTGTGAAATTAATCTTTTTGATATTACAGTTGTTAATGAAGTCTTTCCTGAACCAGAAACTCCAGTTATGCATGTAATTCCACTTATAGGAAATTTAACATTCTGATTCTTAATATTCCTAAAGGTAATATTATTAATTTTAATGTATTTTCTCAGATCTCTAGGTCTCTTAAACACCAAGCAGCTTCCATATTCCAGTTGATTACCCCCTTCTAGTATATAGCCACCTTCTGGTCCACCGACTGGTCCCAGCTGTATAATATTATCAGCTGAATTAATATATTGTTTATTGTGCTCTATGGCAATTACCGTATTATCATTATCTACCAACTTATGGGTAGCCTGAATAATGTGTTTTATATCTCTGTAATGCAAACCTTTACACGGTTCATCCATAATATATATCAAGCCTTTAAGAGAGCAAGATAATTGCGCTGCTATTCGAATTCGTTGTCTCTCCCCCCCTGACAATGAAGGTATCGTTCTACTCAAACATAGATATCCCACATTCAATTGAATCATAGATTCAACCTTAACTAGTATACTATTTATCAATTGAGATACGAGCTCTCTTTTTGTTTTTAGAATATCACTAAAATCAAAATCTATAAGCCATTGTTTAAGCGCTGTTAATTCCATACTTTCAACTTCAAAATAGTTCAAGTTATTAACCAAATAACGCAATGCCTCTTTTCCTAATTTTGCTCCACCACATATATGGCATGGTATTTCATCCATATACTTAGAATATACAGTTGAAGACATTGTATTGTCGGTCTGTGTCACTCTTTCCATTATCTCTGATATAGCACCTTGAAGAAAAACGAAATGTTGTTTTCTTCTTTTCCCTTCTTTATAACTCAATTTATACTTAATTTTTTCATTAGAGTACAACAATTTATAAACCTCTTTATCCGTAAGTTCTGAAACCTTCTTATTGATATCAATTCCATATTCTTCACAAAGTGCCTCCAAATATTTTTGTTCCTTACTCTCCGCTGCACCTTTATAATACAAAATCGCACCATCTCTTAATGTTTTTTCTTTATCAGGAATCAATAATCGTTCTGATACAATTGTCTCAATTCCTAGTCCAAGACAATTAGGACAAAATGATTTCGGGTTATTCGATGAAAAAATATTCTCAGAAATGATATTATCTATATCGCTATTAACAATTGCAAATAATGATCTTAAGTAATATGATATTTCAGTTGTCGTCCCAATTGTAGAACGTGGATTCACATTATAATAGTTTTGTGAAATATTCAGTGCCGGACGCAAATTTTCGATTTCTCTGACCTTGGGTTTATTCATCAATTTTTGTCCATATACATTACCAGTCATACCTTCTAGAAAACCGCGTTGACTTTCAGCATAAATTGTATCAAAAACTAAAGACGATTTTCCACAGCCTGAACATCCTGTTACACAGGTAAATTTTTCCAAAGGAATATCCAGACTAATATGTTTTAAATTATTCTCATATGCGTCCCTAATTATTATTTTCTCCATCCAAACACCTCCAATACCAGATTACACTCCTTATTTATTTTGTTTTAAAAGATTACCTACAATTACATCTCTGAAAATCCACTTTCTTATGAATCATCGCTGCAACCTCGCAGTGATATTCATCGATTTTAAAAGGATTACCATCTGGATTTTCATTCGAATTGGACATCATACACACTGTGCAATAGCCTCTATTATCACACTTCATACATCTTGAAAAACTTGACCATTTAATATTTCTCAACCTTCGAATATCTTCGGATTCTTCCCATACTTCTTTAATTGTTTGCTTGCTTAAATCACCAATTACATTTGTCTGCCATCCTATACATGGAAAAACTGTTCCTTCAGCAGACACACAAAGATAATACCTACAAATTGAACAAACAGGATCTTCCGCTTTTTGTTGGCATTTTTCACTTGCTAACTGATATAAAGTGTTAATATACTCTGAAGAAGTTTGTTTATCAAAAGCTTTTTCTATCTCTCCCAAGGTCAATCTATGTATCAAATTACAATTTGTATGGTCATATGAAGCAAAAATCACATACTCAGTTGCAATAGCAATATTATTTTCTTTTGCCCACTTGACTACATCTATAAAGGTGCCCTGATTCTCTTTCATGATAGGGCAAGAAATTTGTAATGGTATTCCATTCTGTTTTAGTCTTAATAAACTATTCTTTGTTTTTTCAAAGCTACCTTTAACCTTTGTAATCGAATCATGTACTTCCGAATTCATTGAATAAATAGAAGTCTGGACTGAGAGCAATGGATTCTTCTTCATCTCTTCAATAATCCTGTCTGTTAACAGTGTTAGATTAGTAAGAACATTTACTGACAAATCTAATTCTCTGCACTTGATCAAAAATTCCACAAAATCCTCATGCAATAAAGGCTCTCCTCCAGACAGTGTTACATTGATAATATTCATTTTTCTGCCATCTTCAATGACTCTGTAAAAAAGATCCGAACTAATCATTTTAGTTTTATACTCATGTGGAATATAACAATGCACACATCTTTCGTTACACTCATTTGCGATCTCTATATGAAGGCTTCGCAGAAAATCATTTTGATGAAATATTTTTTTTGAACAATCTCCACTTACTATTGATTCTCTAAACTCTGAAACACTTACCTCAACTTGTGATTTATCATCAGGTTTTTTCTCACAATCTTCCAACGTTTCACCGGAAATCAAAAATCCAGCCTCTACAAATATATTATAAAACTCAATCGTATCATTTTTTAATTCTTCGTAATCAACGTCAATAAAAATGTTTAGGAATTCTTCGACAATTGAATCAATATGTTTAGGAATTTTACTTAATGCATCAAGCATCACAGCACCACTTTCAGAAACATATTCTTCACCTGGCCACTCACTATTATCATTTAACCACCTATATCCAAACATTGAATTATCAGTTATATATCCATACTCCTCATATTTTCTAAACATAATACTATCTTTAATTTTAAAATACATATAATCTATCCTTAGTGTCAATCTGTTATACAGACACACCAACCTTTCTTTTTTATTAGCCAAATCAGATTCATATCAGTTAATTAACATTAAACTAAATAAAAGGGCACAGCTACACTGTACCCTTTCACGCCCTACATAACATGCATCCAATTAAGCTCTCTTTGAACATGGTCTACCACATGGAGATCCGTTGCCACATACTGCTCCGTTAACCACTTTCTTCTTCAAAACTACTGGTTTAGTATATTTCATTGGGAACATCCTCCTTTCGTGTATCTTTTTTTTAATTATATAATACTTAAGTTTATTTTGCAAGCTACCTATCCTCAGTAATAAAAAATCATTTTTCTGCGTCCTTCTACACTTTTCCTTTCACATACATTCAATCCTATTGAAAAGCCTAGGAGCATATTGCCGTGGCAAACGAAAAGGATATTGATGGTGCCTTTGTTTTGGTTAGTCATTCTTGTATCTCCATTTAAATTTGATAGGTAAAGTTTACTATAATATCAAAGAATGGACAAGGGAGAGATTTTTCTTAAAACCCCCTTTACATCCGGTTTATCATTTAATATACTTTATGTAGGCAGTTCCTACTGCTGGGTGACTTCCATCTCCGAAAGGGGGTGGTATAACAGGAGTACATATGAGACACTTTCTTTAATGATTGCGTTTGGGGTGCTTATCGTTATGATTATAGGTACAAAAATAGTCACCCGCCTCCCAAAGCTGTAGTGACTATTCTTTATAAATCTACGCAGATTCTTGAGCAAATGGTGTAGTAAGCAGAAAGATATTGCTACTGCCGAAAGCTGGCCCGAACTCATACTATACAAAATATACAGTCCACCGGTCAGGGAGTTAATCAACTGAATATTCTGAATCTGGTCATCTGTAGAACTAAAAATGCGTTCCCATTGAATTTTTGTTGGAGTATTTTCGCTGTGTATACATACAACAAAGGTTCTATGTCACCAATGATTTTCTTTTTATATGCCCAGACGCCCTTTTCTATCCTACTTCAACTGAATCCTATAACCATACCCAACTACAGTTTTAATAAAATCATGCTGAACAGAATATACCTTTATTTTTTTTCTTATCTGAAAAATCGTATTCTCCACCGCATGGCAATATCCATTTGACGCTTCATGCCAAACTGCTTCATAAATTTGTTCCTTTGTAAATGCAACTTCCGGATTTGAGTATAACATATATAAAATATCAAACTCCTTTTTGGACAAGGACAGCTGTTGATTATCAACTTTTACTGAATGAGTTTTTATATCCATGTACAAATGCAATGAGACAGGCTTTATTCCCCAGAACTCCGATGAAGCCAGGCAATCCAATCTGATTTGTTCTAATAAAAGCGATAAATTATCAAATTTCAGAGGACTGCGTATTTTTCTATATAGCTGTATTTCCATGGTATTCCCATATATCTCTTTATTAAAATTCAAAATATGCGTTTCCACAGACAGGTCACGATCGTTGTCGATGGTCGGACGTGTTCCTATATGGGTAATTCCATAATATACGTTACTGTCCAGCATCACCTTTGAAATATACACCCCCGCCTCCGGCAAATCACTTTTGTTTACGACTTTCAGATTTGCCGTAGGCATACCAACCAATTTACCAATCCCGCGTCCATGGATCACAATTCCTTGTAACACGAAAACAGGGAAATGCTTCATTCTTTCCATTTTATTTCCTCATATTATCCCGTTCATGGATAGGATGAACAGAATACAGCTGATCATGATCATAACAGTTACCAAAATCAATCCTGCAGGCCGTTTTTTACCTTGCTTTACAGATGCCGTGACGTAACCGCCTTTTCTTAATGCAGTTATAACAGGCTTGTACAGTAAAAACGTAAATCCCCCATTAAGCCCCGATTTAAGCAAATTAAATGGGAGAAATGCCGGGATCAGTAATTTAGCTACCGCTTCTCTTGGATACCCCATATAGAGCGGCGTGACAAGATAATTCCATAGCATCATGACTGCAGTCATCGTCACGCCTCCAACGGTCAGCCCGATGACAGCTCCTGTCAATGTACGTTTTCTCTTATAAATTACCGAAGCGGTACAGGCGAATGAACAGGAGGAAATTATATTCATTATACAGCCAATAATCCCCGTTTCACTGACCGAAAGCATTTCTAAAAAAGACACAATCACGGAAACAATGCAGGAGGTCATCGGCCCCCATATCAGTCCGCCTAAGGCTATGACCGCATCTTTCGGATCATATTTTAAGAATAATACAACTGGAAAACGCCCGAAAACCATAACTACGTATGAGACTGCGCACAACATTGCAATGGCAGTGATATTCTTCGCTTTGCTGTTCATGTTCTATCCTCGATCCCCTTAAAAAAATTAGCATCTGAAAAATGTCCTTCAGGTGCTCATAAACGTTACAGATGGTACAACCAGAGGCTTGCGGTCTTTACCGCCAGTCGGGTATATCACCCTGCCCTGACCCCCTCTTATTCCGTTGTTATAATCATCATACACACAAAATTCTCTGCTTGCAAGATGCCGGACCGATTTCGGAACTATTTCGGAAAAGAGCAAGTTTAAGGAAAAATTTTTAAAAAAGTTGTTGAAAAACATTTTTAATGCATTTACCCTATAGATATGAGGAGGTAATCCCATCATTTGAGGAGGCAGAACCTGGCTGAAACGACACCAACGAATGGGTATCTGATAAAAGGTACCTGATCATGGCTGCCCGACAACGGCGCCTAATGACAAAGGAGACGAACAATATGAATCAGGAAAAGATCGCTGCATTGGAAGAGATCATTGATAATCGTTACAGTAATACTGCCGGCATGATTGTTTTAAAGAATGGAGAAACACAGTACGAGGGCTATTTTAACGGATGCACGGCCGCCAGCTGCATCAACATTTTTTCGGTAACAAAAAGTATTATTTCTATCCTGATCGGCATCGCCGCCGACAGAGGGGAAATCCAGAGCGTCAACCAGAAGGTGCTGGACTTTTTCCCGGACTTCCCGGTTGAAAATTACAACGAAGGGGAAACAACGATACGGGATATAACGCTTCGGGATCTGATGACAATGACTGCCCCGTACAAGCATCAGGAAGAGCCGTATCTGGAATATTTTACAAGGGATGACTGGGTAAGCACCGCGCTGGAATTATTGGGAGGGCCGGAAAAGGCAGGGAAATTCCGCTATACGCCCTTTATTGGCCCGGATATCCTGTCCGGCATTCTGGTAAAGGCAACCGGACAATCCGTGCTCGAATTTGCGGCGGAACATCTCTTCGCGCCGCTCGGTATTACGGTGAAAGGCAATGTAACCCTGGAAAATGAAGAAGCACACTACACCTTTATGAATGCCAGAGACGTAAGCGGCTGGGTGATGGACTCGAAGGGGATTCATGCGGCGGGATGGGGGCTGACGCTCACGGCCAGGGACATGGCGAAGATCGGCCAGCTTTACTTAGACGGCGGCAAATGGGAGGGGAAGCAGATCGTCTCTGCCCAGTGGATTGCCGAAAGCACAAGGGAGCACAGCCGGTGGGAGGAATTAAATCTGCCCTACGGATATCTGTGGTGGATCGCAGATGATAATGCATTTGCAGCCATGGGAGACAGCGGTAATACAATTTATGTCAACCGGGAGAAAAAGCTTGTCATCGCCATCGCTTCTCTTTTCAAAGAAAATACCGGGGACAGAATGGACTTCATAAAAGAATGTGTGGAACCCATGTTTGCATAATCCGGACATGGAATTGCCGGTTAGGAGTGTGAGAGTAAATGATGAATGCCATGTGGTTACTGTGTCCGATTTGTGGGAACAAGACACGAATGAAAGTAAGAGATGACACCGAACTAAAGAATTTCCCCCTGTACTGCCCCAAATGCAGACAGGAAAGTCTGATTGATCTAAAACAGCTTCAAATAACAATCATAAAAGAGCCAGACGCAAAGACGCAGAGCCGATAATTCAGAAGTTTATAAAACTTCGAATTACCGGCTCTTTCTATTTTGCACTTCAGCCGCCGGAGCAGGCCATCTGGTTATCATAAAAGCCAGCCTATCGCCTCCTCAAAATCATCCATGCAGTTTACTGCAAACTTCAGATGGCTGCCCCGGCGTTTTACACAGTGCTTCCATCTATCCTTCTGTTCATGAATGGTCGCTGACAAGCCAGGTCTTCCCCTCCTCCATATCCGTGCACAGATAATATCGCCCGTCGTCCAATATTCCCGCCTTTTTCATGGCACAGCGTAAGACTCTCAGATTTTTCCTGTCCGCGGCAATGGATAGTTTTACGATTCTGGGACTCAGCCGGCCTATGTGCCGTATCACAGCCTCCAGGACTTCAGGCGTTAAAGAAGTCTCATAGAGATCGATCATAATCCTGCGCCGTTCCGGAGATTCCAGGATAAAACGCTCTTCTTTCTCAATCATTCTATACAGAGACTCCGCATCATCAAAATAGCTTCCATAATGGATTCCGTGAAAATAACCGCCCTTGTAATAGTAAGGGCTTAAAGCACCGCTCGGTGACTTTCCTGACATAAGTTTCCCCCATTTCCCAATCCGCCTCACCGGATTTTCGCTTATTCATACTGGCCTGCTCCTATTTCGCAGTCAGTTCCTTCAGCACTTTCCCTTCCCGTATATGGCGGCACCACTCGATGGTCTTCTCCGTAACACTTATTCCGTAATAAAGAGTCGACATTTTATAGTAACAGCTGTCGAGATGATCCATATGACTGAGGCTCTTCTCTAAGGCTTCCAGCTCGCGCAGATAGCTTATATTGTTGTTCTCATACAGGAGAAGCTGGGTGTCCCGGATCTCTGCCGGCAGTCTGTCGAAAAAGTATACTTTCGCCAGATTAAGGTTCGTGCCGTCCAGAATATTCATCGGCGACGACAGCCATTCTAAAAAACTGGATTTCCCCTCTTCCGTTATGTGATAAAAGATCTTCTGACGGCCGCCCTGCGGCTGTTCATACGTCGTCACAAAATCCTTGCCCGTCAGCCGCTTGAGCGCGGGATACAGACTTCCAAAGCTGGCCTTATAAAAGACTCCGAAGCTTTTCTCGATATTCTTCTTAATATCGTATCCGGTTAAATCTTCATCATATACAATCCCCAGGATCAATGATTCGAGCATGGCTCCTCCTTCTGAATTAAGCTTCTATATATCTAGCAGATATATCTATTAGATATATTATAATGGAGAGAAACGAAAATGTCAATCTCTATTTTAAAACCTGCACAAAAATACGCAGCAGTTCCGTTTTTCGGCAAAGCCCCAGGGCAAGCGCCGGAACGAAAAACTGCTGCAGTAATCCATTTAATCGTGAATTCCCTTTGTCATCGGAATCAGCATCAGAAGTGCAAGTATTCCCACCAGGCCAATGATGACACCCGGAATCATTTTGTCAAATACCATGCACAGGCACATGCCAACGCCCAGCAGCAGCGCCCCCAGCACACCGGCCAGTACCGATCCGACGGTCTTTGCATTCAGCCTGATGGGGCTCTTTCCTTCCATTCTGCGCCATACAATTACAGTAATCAGAAGAATGATAAGGCCGGCCACACCGGCTATGATGCCTTTCTGGAACATTCCCCACTCTTCAACCAGTGCCATGCACATTCCCAGTGCAAAAAATACGATACCGACGGTGCCAAGAATCAATGCTACGAAATTACTTTTTTTCATATCGAACCTCCATTTTTATATTTTTATTTAATATTCTATTTTTATTTTAAATAATATCCTGTTCCATTCCTGCCAGGCAGTGCTGTGTCTCCAACAGGCGTATAAAATGATTGGGCAGGTAGAAGCACGGCTTGCGGGACAGCCGCAGCGCTTTCGACTCTAATAAGAGTTCTGCCACAAACTGAGAACAGAAATAATGATTCTTCCAGTACAACGGCAGCCGGAGAACACAGCATAGTACTCCCAGACGGGTATACCGGTAGTTCTCCCTGTTTTCAAGAAAATACCGGATTCTCTCCTCGATTCGCTCATAGACGGTATCCGAAACATTAAGGCGATAGAGGCGGCTGCACCGGACTCCCCGACGCCTGTGTTTTTCCGTTGTTTCCACGGCAAAGCCACGGTAATTAAAGCTGTAAAACTGTGTCGGCTGGCCTCCCAGCGCAATCGAACTGTGGGTATACCCCTGTCCTCCGATGTAGTAAACCAGACTGGAAATCCAGTCGGAATACTTTGTAAGTAAAATACATATCTGCTTCATCACAGGAATTTATGCAGTGTCATACTGCCTTTTCTGCGAAGGACCGCAGCCGCAGCCACAATCGCCATAACCGCGGCGCCGGCTGTTATCACCATACCAACCGCTATCTTATTCATTTGTCCACCTCCCCGCTCTCCTCCTCATCACATCGTTCCAGAAACGCATCGACGAAGGCATCTTCCACCTTTTTATACGCCCCCACCACGCCATCCTCGATTTTCTTGTACGCTCCTTTGACCGACTCTCCTGTTTTTCCTGTCTTCAAGCGGTATCCTGAATCGGAAACCGCATCCTCCTCCAGAAATGCATCCGTAAATTTCTTCTCCACCTTCTCATAAGCACCTATTACTTTTTCCCCGACTTTACCAGGTTTTAAACGATATTCAGCCATCTTAATCTCCTTTCACGATCCGACCGGCAATACGCCGATTCCGAAATACAGTATCTCTTAACGCAACTACATCTCCCATGACACCCGTTATGAGCAGTGCATTTACATTATGAAATGCTGAGTTTATAAACAGAAACAATTACATCCAGAAAGAACAGCAATGATACCAACAGACAGAGCCATTTTCTGGTCTCATACGTCAGCTTTTGAATCCATCCGGCGCAGCATGAGAGTCAGCCTGTCATCGCTCTTACTCACAGGCCCTGTCTTTCGTCTGTGTATTATCATTCACCGCCTTTCTCAATGGGATATAGAGAGTATAGCCCCTCTGTATTTCTTTCTTGTTTGATTTTTGTTTCTGTAATATTAAAAAGCGGCAGCTTCTCACGTAATCATTTACTTTTACGGGAGAAGCTGCCGCTCATGCTGTTTCAAATCAAAAGGTCACTGCCCTTTTCACAAATTTCGTAAATCTCTTCATACTTGTCTTCTATTAATGGCGATACCTTTGCCGACTTTTTCCTCAGCAGCGCCCGGTATAAAAAGTATGGAAGAATCCAACCGGTAAAACCGGGGACCGCCAGCAAAATACAGAGAACCACCATCGGCGGTTCAGCCGTAACAGCGAACACCGAGCCGGCCATAAACGCGGTTCCCATGATTCCGGTAACAAGGGCTCCTATGACAGCGCCCGAGCGTTTGGACTGCTCCAGAGCGTCGATCTCAGCGACACAGCTGTCAAAGTTCCTCTGCAGACGGGTCAGCTCCGCCCTGTTGCAGATTTTTCTGTCTCTCCGGAAGCGCAGAACTGCACGGCCCGCGGT
>NZ_JBKVCZ010000124.1:0-1071 GCF_046966825.1 Hungatella sp.
CAATACCAGTCTGCCTCAGACAGCAAGCCATATGGCGATTGATCCTGTCGGACTACACATTGTGCTAAGAATGCTTTGGGACCGGTACCGTCTCCCACTGATTATCACGGAAAATGGCTGTGGAGTTCCCGATACGCTGGAGTCCGACCAGACTATTCACGATAGCTATCGAATCGAATTTCTGGAAAAGCATCTACTTTCCTGCAGAAAAGCTATTGAAGAGGGCGTTCAACTTATTGGTTACTGTCCATGGAGTGCTATAGACCTTGTCAGTACTGGCGAAGGCTGTTCGAAACGTTATGGTTTCGTCTATGTCAACCGGGATGAATTTGATTATAAGGATTTACGCCGCATCCGAAAAGACAGTTTTTACTGGTATCGAGATATTATTCGTGCCAACTCATTAGACGCAGACAAACAGTAGCGAGGCAAAGTAAAAGGTGTCGCAGAATCACTATTTTCTATGATTCTGCGGCACCATCTGCCTTCCTCACGCCTTCACAGCCCATCTCATCTTCGTCGACCGCGCCCGTCCGTTCCTCAGGCACTCCTCCGCCGACGGCCGTATCACCTCATCCGCGATCTCACTGTAAACGCCTTCCTTCTTCAAGCGTTTAAAGGATTTCTTCACCAGCCTGTCCTCGCCGGAGTGAAAGGTCAGGATCGCCACACGGCCTCCCGGCGCCAGCACGCCCGGAAGCGCCTCTAAGAATGAGTAGAGCACTTCAAACTCGCTGTTCACATCGATCCGCAGCGCCTGAAATGTCCTCTGACACGATTTTTTCACCGCTTCCTTCCGGTCCGCTTCCGGCACTGCTGAGAGAGCCCTCTCAATAACCTGGCGGAGGTGCGTCGTCGTATCGATCTTATTGCCCTTTTTAATCTCCAGGACGACTGCTCTGGCGATCTCCTCCGCATACGGCTCGTCCGCATTTTCCAGAAGCATACCCCGAAGCTCTTCCTCGCCGATTGTGCGCAGGCGCTCCGCGGCCGTGATTCCCTTCTCCGGATTCAGCCGCAGATCCAGCGGACCGTCGGTTTTATAAGAAAATCCGCGGTCGGGATTGTCGA
>NZ_JBKVCZ010000124.1:1081-19026 GCF_046966825.1 Hungatella sp.
CCGCCAGCACAAAATCGAACGGGCCCACCTCGGCCCCCACGCGGCCGACATTCGCAAAATTCTCCTGAATTATTGTCAGTATTTCCGGGCCGAAGCCCTGGCTCTGTAAGCGTTCCCGTGTCTTTACAAGCTCGATGGGATCGATATCAAGGGCGTAGAGATGGCCCTCCGACTGCAGGCACTTTAACATTTCCCGGGTATGGCCGCCGTAGCCAAGCGTGGCGTCAAGCCCCTTCTGCCCCGGCTTGATCTGAAGGAAATCGAGGATTTCCTGCACACAGATCGAGATATGCATCCCAGCCGGCGTACTTCCCTTGCTCACCACCTTCGCCACGGTATCGGCGTATTTCTCCGGCTGAAGCTCCTTATATTTTTCCTTATAATTTCTCGGATGAGTCCCTTTATACCGAACCCTGCGTTTATGTGTCTGCTCCTGATTCTCCATTTGTTCCTTCCTCTCTCCTCATATTCTCTTGTCAAAAACGCTGCTCCAGCGCCCTTATCCGGCCTGAATCCCCGTTTCTCCCGGATACAGAACCGTCCGTTCCTCCGCGCTGTTTAACGTTACAATCCACAGGACGCCGTCGCTTTCATTCAGCCAGATCTCGCCATTTCCCACGGCTACTCCCCTATAGTTCCACCAGGCTTCCGCCGTTTTATCGGCCCCTTCCCCCTTGACGGGGGCTGTCCGGTTTTTTACAAAATCCATAATCGTGCTGATATTCTCGTTGGCGTGTGCCTCATCGACCGCTTCGGACAGTTCGGTGTCAATCACAAATTTCGTTCCGTCGCCCATAAAGATTCGCGTAGTGGGAAATGGAACCGCCGCCTGCGGACCCGTCCCCGTTATATACGAAAGAATAGCGATTACATCTTCATTTCCATCACCGTCAATGTCACGTAAGGATACCATATCCACCGATTCGAAGGTCCACGGTGCACAGCCCTCATCCCATGCCTGAGGAAATTCATATAATATTTTATCATTTTTCGTCAAATAGAACGCGGCATCATCATGAACACGACCGGCAGGCGGCGCATAGGAAACGAAACGGACATCTCCCCAGTTCTTCCAGGTGACATCAAAGCTCTGTCCGGCAATAATCCGGCTGCCATCCAGCGTATGTTCTCCGCCCTCTTCCGCTTCTCCACCGGCACCGGCAGCAGCGGCCTCAGACGCAGAGACCGTCAACGGCTCCGTGGTCTGCGTTTCCTCTGCGGCCGACTGCTCCGCTGCAGTGATATCTGCCGTTTGGCCATGGGAGCAGGCCGACAGAACCACTGCCGACACTGCGCCTGCCAAAATCACGTATTTTATCTTATTTTTTCGTTTCATCCTTATCAAAATTCCCTTCCAGTCCTGCATCCTGTCATTCGATCCCCCGCCAAAACGGGCTTTCTTTTATCCCATGTAGTATAACACAGCCAAACCATGTCAGCAATCCTGTTGTGAAATTTCCCCGGCCTCTGTACCGGAACGCGGCTGCTTCAGCAGCAAAGCTTTCTCAGCACAAAAACGGCGGAGGCCAGCACGCCTCCGCCATTTCACACGTTTCATTTTACGCAATATATAAAATCTCCGCATCGCCCAGCGTTCTCTTTATCTCCTCCCGCAGGAATTTCTCCGCATCCGCCCTCACCTCCGGCCGGTAGCAGTACTTTCCCCGGCCGCGTCCCGTCATGAGTTCCTTGTCGTAGAGCTCCGGCGCAGCCGGAAATGCCTCTCCGTTGATCGCCCGATGCACAAAGCTGTATGTCATCAGGATAACCTCCAGAAACATCTCCTGCTTCATTTTCGGCGAGAGGTGGTCTCTCAGCGTCTCAAGCAGCGTCCGGTATTCCTCTTTCCAGCCCTCCATGATAATGACCGGGGCGATCAGCAGGCCGCAGGGATAACCGGCGTCACACATCCTGTTTACCGCGTCGATCCGCTGCATCAGAGATGATGTCCCCAGCTCAATTCTGCTGATGATGGGCTGCGGATTCACACTCATGCGGAAAATCGCCTTCCCCCGGTGATCCAGGTTCAGCAGCGGATCCACCATGTGAAATTTCGTCGGAAATGTAATATGACCGCGTCCTCTTTCAGCAAACTGTGTGATCGTCCACTCCAGATTCCCCGTAATGGTATTTTCCAGCACAAGGTCGCTGTTGCTGCCGATCTCGAAGGTTTTCTCGGTATCGCTGCTGAAGGACACCTTGATCAGCCGGTCCATCATCTGCTCCCGGTTGACAAAAAGCCGCAGATACGAGCACTTATTGTAATTGCAGACCAGGTAGCAGTACAGGCACATGGCGCTGCAGCCGGAAGAGGTATAGGGAACCAGATAATCGGATACCTTATGGTTCTCCACATACTTATGCGTCTTCCTGATTCCAATGATCAGATTCCGCTTCATCCGCCCGAATTCCTTATTGGACTTCTCCTGCATCTCGGGAATTCGGTTGTGGCTCTCTATGGGAATCCACGGCAGTTCTTTAAACTGTTCCTTTAACTCCTTTCCCAACTGGTAATTCAAGATCTCCGGCTCATAATAAACTTCATTAAAATGCTGCATACCGTCTCCGTTTCCTCCGGCTCACTTCCCACCGGAACGTTTTCTAACAGTATGCAGCAATGGCAAAAAATTATTCTTTTTTTATGGCATCCGGCCTCTATCTGCTCTTATAAAGATCGGCCGTATAATTCTCCATCGGATTCCAGTTTTTGAATTCAAAGTCATCGGCGGACACATCGGCGCCCTTCGCCTTAGCGGCATCGATGGCTCTCAGCCACTCTTCCTGTGTCTTGTCGGAAAGTGTCTTTAACTCCGTCTTATAATCGATGTTCTGCGCCAGAATACCCTGGGCGATTTCCCCGAGTCCCGGAGTGATCGCGGAAACTTCCGCATAAACGTCAGCTGTGGCCGGATTTCCCACGATCGGATCTGGTGCCAGCGCCGCTTCCTCGTTATTTAAATTGTAATACTGAAGCATAACGTCGTCGGTCATATGAGCCTTGTTGGCCGCGTCGATTACCGATACAAATCCACCGTCTTCCACGAGGCCCGCCTGATAATCCTCAGAATAGAGCGCGGTTAAATACCTGGCCGCCACATCCGGATGCTTGCAGTTTGCGGAAATTCCCATCCATGGCTGCGCTCCGATATAAGGAAGCTTGCCCTTCATTCCATCGTCCGGTGCCGGAAGCGCCATGACACCGAAATCCAGATCCGGGTTATCCTTGCGCCATGTGGAGATACACCATGCGCCCTGAATGATAAACGCCGCCTGATTCTGTGCAAACAGTGCGCGGGCCTCCGGTGCCTTGATGGAAACGGTATCCGGATGGAAGCAGCCCTCTTTCACCAGTGTATCATAGAAATCAAAGGCACTCTGCATCGCCTCGGAATTCAGCGTATTCTGCCCATCCACCAGAATCATCTGGGATATGTCGCTGCACTTGCCGCCATCCAGGCTGGCCAGGGAGCGAAGCGCCAGCTCCAGACGGTTCGCCTGTGCACCGCTGTCGATGATTCCAAAATACTTGCCATTTCCGGCGTCGCTTATCTTCCTGCACACGTCGATAAACTCGCTGCGGGTTTTCGGGAGCTGGCTCTCATCGATGCCTGCCTCTTTTAACACATTCTTATTGTAAAATACAAGGGTATTGATGATATTTGCCGATTCCGGAAGCACATACGTCTTGCCGTCAATGGTCGTGATTCCTTCATTCAGAGCGCCATCCGCAAATGTATTCAGGAAATCATCGGATACGTAATCGTTCATTGGCATAAACCAGTTTTCCTTCAGGGCCGCGCTCAGCTTCATGCCGGAGGGAAGCGGGAATAAATCCGGTGCGTTCCCCGCCTTGATGGCGGAAATAACGGTCTCCTTGAACTGATCCGCAGTCAGAACCGTGTACTCGATCGTGACGTTGGGATTCTCCTCCATAAATTTCTTGTGGAAAGCCTCCCTGCGCTCCTTCGTACTGTCACTCCAGTCGATGATCTTTAATGTCACCTTTTCGTCTGTCGGCGTATCCACGGCTTCGTTCTCTTCCTTTGCCTCTGTCACGGCTGCCGTCGTATTCGCGTCATCCTTTGTCTGCACCTTGACTCCGCAGGCGCTTAAGGATCCGGCCATAAGCACCGCCAGCACCGCCGCAAGGGCTCTCTTCACTTTTCTCATAAATATATCCTCCTTTATTTGATTTTCTTAACTCTTTACAGCTCCGGCGATACCATCTACAAAATACTTCTGCAGTGCGATGAACACGCAGATAACCGGCACGATTGCAATGCTGGCGCCGGCGGCGATGCCGGTCCAGTCAACGACATTTTCGCCTCGTAAGGCGTAGAGTCCCACAGCGAGTGTCCGCAGGGACGGATTGTTAAGCGTAATGATAAGGGGCAGCAAAAAGGAGTTCCATGTCCAGATAAACTGCATGATCACTACGGTTACCATGATCGGCTTGGCAAGCGGGAACATGACGCTGCCATACGTCTGAACGAAATTAGCGCCGTCAATGGTGGCCGCCTCTTCCATCTCTCCCGGAATCGAAGCATAGAAGCTGGAAAACAGCATCAGGAAGATGACATGGCCGCCGCCCGACTCCGCCAGAATCAGACCCACCAGACTCTGGGACAGGCCGATGTTTTTTAACAGCTCATAGATCGGGATCACGGTAAATACCAGGGGGATCGTGATGCTGGCCATGAATATCTTCATGATTAAGCCCTTTCCCACAAAGGAGTAGCGGCCCATGACGTATCCGGCCAGGGAGGTGCTTAAGAGTACGATCACAACAACCGATACCGTTACGATGATAGAGTTTTTAAAGTAGATTCCGAAATTCGCGTTATTCCATGCGCGGATAAAATTGTCCAGGTTTAAGGACTGGGGAATCAGATTCAGCCCGCTGGCGAAAAATTCATTCTGCGTCTTGAAGGAAGCCGAAATCATCCAAAGAAACGGGTAAACCCACAGAAATGAAGCCACCGCCAGGACTGCGTAGAGGACCGTCTTCCCCACCTTGTTTAAAATCGATGTTTTTTCCATATGCCCCTCCTATATCGCGTTTTTCTTCTGAAACGCCGTCTTCACCACATTGCCCACCGTTCCGATCACCACGACAATGATTCCAAAAGTCATGGCTGCGGCACTGGCGTAACCCAGCCGGGGCATTCCGCTGCTGCTGGCATAGGCCGTCCGGTATACGAAGGTAGCCGCCACATCCGTGGAGTAAAACGGTCCGCCATTGGTCATGGTCTGAATCAGGTCGAATACCTTTAAGGAGCTGATGATACAGAGTACGGTAATCACTCCGCCGATCGGAATGATCAGAGGAAATACCACATGGAGAAATGTCTGCCACTTGTTCGCACCGTCGATGGTCGCCGCCTCATATACGTCCTGGGATACGCTCTGCAGCGCCGCCAGCCAGTAGATCATAAAGGTACCGGAATCCTTCCAGACACCGATGAGCACTACCACGATCAGCGCCGTGTTGGCATTGCCCAGCCAGTTTAATCCCCTCACTCCGAAGAGAGACAGAAACTGGTTGATGGAGCCTGTTCCGCCGAAGATGAACATCATGATAATTCCCACGATGGAAGCCGTCGTAATGACTGGCAGGAAGAACACAGTTCTGAAAAATGTGGCGCCCTTCTTTAATATACTGTTAAAGATATAGGCCAGGGCCAGAGAAATCACCAGCTGCAGCGGAACGGCCATGAGCATGTACTTGAAGCTGTTAGCCACCGCATTAAAAAAGTATTTGTCCTGTAACAGCTCTTTAAAGTTGTCCAGTCCGACGAACAGGGCGCTTGATGTCATTCCCGACCAGTCCAGAGTCGAATAAAAAATACTGGAGAGTATCGGATACCCCTGAAACAATATGTAGAGTATCAGTGTGGGAATCATAAAGATCCAGCACCACATGTTTATGCGCCTTCTCTGCTTCTTTCTGCGGTCCACTGTTCTGGCCGGCGAAGCGGCTGAAAACTGTCCTTTCATGGAAAGCCCTCTCTTTCTTCCTGTTTAATTATTTTTTATAATCAATTAGACATTGCTTTTGCTGGTTACAATATAACACTTTTCCGCATGACACGCAATATAAAATCAAAAAATAAAGTGTTTTTGTTTATTATATCACTTTTAAAGAAATTTTATTGTGCACTTTACACATATATTTTTATTCTTTCTTTTTGTTATAATAGTTACAAAATATAATCAATCAACCAGATACATTACAGGAGGATTTCCATGACGATCAACATTTTATATCCCTCACATTCCGGCTCGCCTGTCGCCTTTGCCGCACAGGAGCTGTCCCGGTGCCTGGCGGAAATAGTTGCGGATTCAATAATTATACTTAATAACCAGAATTGCGGACCGGATGACGTCACGCTGCGGCTCGAATCGCTGGGAAACCCGAAAAACAGCGAGGACTCTTACTCCATTGACGTCAACTCAGCCGGAGGAATCATCTCGGGTAGTAATGACCGCAGCGTCCTTCTCGGCGTCTACAAATACTTATGGCTCCTTGGCTGCCGTTTTCCTGCTCCCGGTCAGAAGCATGAATACATACCTTCCTTATATAAGAAAGAACAGCTCTCCGCCTGCTGCCGGAAGAAAGCCGCGCTGCGCCACCGGGGCGTCTGTATCGAGGGAGCCAACTCACTGGAGAATATTCTGGACTTCATCGACTGGCTTCCGAAGCTGGGATACAACAGCTTCTTTCTACAGTTTCAGCTTCCCTATACCTTTATGGCCCGCTGGTATCACCACGAGATGAACCCGCTCTTAAAACCGGAGGAATTTACGAGAGAGACTGCCGCCTCCTTCACGGAAAAGATCGGGGAGGCGCTTCAAACGCGTGGTCTTCTGCTCCATCAGGCGGGCCACGGCTGGACCGGGGATGTGCTCGGCTTCCCCTGTGCAGACTGGAAAGCCATTACCGAGCCGCTGCCGCCGGAGACCAGCTCCCTCGCCGCCTGTGTAAATGGGAAGCGGGAATTATTTCACGGAGTGCCCATGAACACAAACCTCTGCTACTCCAATGAAACCGTTATCGAAAGGTTTTCCGACCGGGTTGCAGAATACTGTGTACAGCATCCAGCAGTTTCCTACCTCCATGTTTGGCTGGCGGATGAATTTAACAATATCTGTGAATGTGAGGCCTGCCGTGCCCAGCTGCCCACAGACCAGTATATACGGCTGCTGAACCGGATCGACGAGAAGCTGACCAGTCTGCACCTCGACACAAAAATCGTCTTTCTGCTCTATCAGGAGCTTCTGTGGCCGCCAGTAGAGGAAGCCTTCCGCAATCCGGACCGTTTTCTCCTGATGTTTGCCCCTATCAGCCGTACTTTCGAGCATTCCTACCAGTTGAGGGACAGCTACGGGCCCATTCCGGCCTATGAACGGAACCGAATCACCCTTCCAGTGGGACTCGATGAGAACATGGTGTTCTTAAGATCGTGGCAGAACTATTTCCACGGGGAAAGCTTCGTATACGATTATCCGCTGGGCCGTGCACACTACGGCGATTTCGGCTATTTCCACATCGCCGAAATCATCGGCCAGGACATCCGGAAGCTGAAACAGATGGGCATGGACGGTTATATCAGCTGCCAGGAGCTTCGGGAATGTCTCCCTAACGCATTTCCGGGCTACGTCATGGGCCGTATGCTCTTTGATGAGGACGTAACGTTTGAAGAGCTGAAGGAAGAATACTTCAGCGCCGCCTACGGGCCGGGCTGGGAACAGGTTCTTTCCTATTTAACAAAACTGTCTTCCCTGTGCAGCTGCGACTACTTCAACGGAAAAGAAAACCGAAAGGATCCGAAAGAGGCGGCAGCCATGAGGGAATTGATCGAATACGTGGATTGTACTCCAGTGTCCGGGACAGACGGTGCAAAGAGCCGCACGGCCGTGCAAAATTTATTTTGGAAATATCTTGACTACCACCGAGAATATAGTTTACGATTAGGGAAAGCGCTGATGAAGCTGGCCGAGGGAAACGAATCGGAGGCACAGGAATGCTGGCGGCAGTTCCAGAATATGGTCTGCGAACGGGAAACGGAATTTCAGGATTGCCTCGATGTTTACCGCGTCACCGAGGTTTCCACCAAATACACCGGTTTCCGGCTGGAAGAACCGCTCGTCAGCACACTTTAGAGCTTGTTTGGAACTTGTTTTCCACATGCTCTGGTAAAATTATAACGATGGAAGAATGAGGTTGCTGCAGCCATGTATAAGGGAAAAAAGAAGAAAGCCTCCAACCGGAGCCGGATATTGGAGTGTATTTACCGGAACGCGCCCATTGCCCGAACCGATATCGCAGAAGAGACCGAAATCACACCCGCAACGGTAACCATGAACGTTACCACACTGATTTCGGAAGGATTTGTAAGAGAGCTGGGAGAAGCCTCCACGGATGAGGGCTCCTCGGGCCGCAAGCGGGTTCTGATCGATATCATACCCGACAGGGCTTACAGCATCGGTCTGGAGTTTACCCAGAAGGCCCTGGTCATCTGCATCACGGACTTAAAAGGCCGCATCCGCTTTCAGCATGCGGAACCGTTTAACGAGGAGCTGGCTGGCCGGATTACCGACGCCATTATCGATGGCGTCAAGGGCCTGGTCGCAGAGTCCGGTATTTCCTGGGACGAAATCGTTGGAATCGGAGCCGCGGTTCCAGGCCATATGAACGGGAGCGCCTCCAGTCTCGTGACCAACCGGAAGACATGGCAGAATTTCGACCCGAAACGGATTGAACAGGAACTTCCGCTCCCCATCGTCTGCGAAAACAACGCACGCTGCATGGCTCTTGGCGAGTATCTCTTTTCCCCGCAGGAGAGCCCTGACAGCTTCGCCTTTTTCCATGTGGGCATGGGTATGTTCTGCGCCAACGTCGTGGACGGCGAGATGTTCCTCGGCGAGAACTACGTGGCCGGCGAGATCGGCCATACCATCGTCAGCGAGGGCGGCCGCCGCTGTGAGTGCGGCAAATACGGCTGCCTCCAGACGTACGCCAGCGAAAACCACCTGATCCGCAACGCAAAGCTGCTGTACAAAAACACGCCGAACACCATATTGAGAAGTCTCGTCCCCGACGATTCCCTGATCACCATCGAGACGATCACCACCGCCTATTCCATGGGTGATCCTGTAATCGGAATGTATATCGCGGAGGCGTTAAAATACCTTGGCATCACCATTTCCAATATCGCCATCATCACCAACCCGGGCAAGATCTTTCTGCACGGCCAACTCTTTGACAACCAGGACATTCAGAATGAACTGATGGATTATATCGAACGCCAGCTGATCTTCGTGGACCGCACCTACGCAGGGAACGTGGAAATCCTGCCGTATGCGGCCGCGGACGGAGCCGTGGGCGCCAGCGCACTGGCCATTCTGCGGTTCTTCATCCGGCCGGCTATGGGGGAATAAATGTGGACCTTTCCTTTGCGTTTTATCTCTAAGGAGGCGCCATGCTGATAAAATCTGAGCCCTGCCCCTGGTGTGGACAGGAAATAGAGAGTCCTCATTTAACCCGCGGAACCTGCGAACACTGCGGCAAGCCGTACCGCCCGGTCATTCTGCTCTATAACCGGTACCGTACCCGGCGAAGCGAGGTTCCTCTGCTGCAGGCATATGCCTTTTATATCATCACGTTCCTGATGTTTTTGTACATTGCGGTCAGAAACAGTCTTCGCAGATCCGGTATTGATTTTATCAGCATCGTATTTGTCGTCCTCTACGGTACGTTTTTCCTGTTTCGACGGCCGAAGGTCTATCTGGCTAAGGTCTCACTTAAAGAGGCCGAATCCGAAAAAGAGTACGGAGTATCAGAAAATGAAGCGAACCTGGGAAATGGAGAAGCGGGGAGCGTTGGGGCAGCTCAGAAGGGGACCTATATATTTCTGGAAGGCAGGGGTACCCCCTCCTTCTATCACAGCAGAATGAAGATACAGCTTCTAAACCAGAAGGACTTTTCTCCCTCTGACGTTCTGGAAGTCACTATTCATATGAGGGAAGACGTTACCGAGGTCTTTATTGAGACCGATGAGAACACACCGGACAAACACGAGTATTACAGGGCCGTTATGATGCTTCCCGAGGGAGATGTACCATTTCACCTGATCCCAAACACCTCAGACATTCTGGAAAACATGATATCCGGAAAAATGGTTTATGAGGTCATGCTCTTCAGCCCTTCCATGAAAGCAAGGGACCTTCCCATTCCGGCTTATTTTAACCTCTGCCGGAAGGATGGGACGTATCTTGGCGGAGGCACTGTAACGTATCACTTCGCAAACCGTCTTCTCTTCGAGGAGACAGGGACGGGAGTAAATACGAAGTATGAATCTCGGAACCGGTGGTTGTAGAATGACAGAGATTGAAAACAGAAGGCAGAAAGCCAGGAGTTTAAGATAACGTCTTAAACTCCCGGCTTTCTGTTTGATTTATGCGTTTTGCCTCTGCTCTCTCTGTTCTCACTGCAATATCACACCAGATGCTTATCCAGCGTAAATCCCCGCCCTCTCACCTCGCGCACGCCGTTGATAATGATAAATGCCTTCGGATCGATCTCCTGCACGCAGTGGTTCAAGTGGCTCATTTCCCGGTTCGGGAGCACGCAGAGAACTGCCTTCTGGTCCAGCTTCTCGAATCCCGTCTGGATTGGCAGGAAGGTGGACCCCCGGTCCAAATCCTTCTGGATAATCTCATTGATCCGTTCATACTCCCGGCTGATGATCAGCACCTGCACATCGCCCGCGCCGAATACCAGCACCTGATTTAATACGATAGAGGTCAGCAGCACGGACATGATGCCGTAAAGAATCTCTTCCGTATTGGAAAATATCATCTGAGACAGCAAAATGAAAATGTCAAAGAAGTACATGGACACCGCCACCGGAATCCGGAACTTCTTGTTGAGAATCAGCGGAGGAATATCCATCCCTCCGGTGGAACCGCCCAGACGCATGACGATCCCCAGGCCCAGTCCGGTCAGCATACCGCCGAACAGGGCCGCCAGAAGGCGGTCATTCGTCAGATGGCTGAATGCCTCGATCTTCAGAAACTGATTCAGAAACACGGGAAATACAAGTGTGCTGACAATGGTGGTCAGCGCAAACCGCTTTCCCAGAATGTAGAATCCCAGCAAAAACATGACCACATTGAGGGCTGCCACCGTCACTGATACGTCCAGATGTGCAAAATGCTGCACGCTTCTGGCGATTCCCGTGGCGCCTCCCACCAGGAAATGATTGGGCATGGAAAACGCCGAGAGCCCCAGCGCAAAAATCCCATTTCCCACCACAATTCCAAGTATCTTTCCTATTTTCTTACTCATTGTCAGCTCACATCCCCTTTGTAATTATAGTACGCTGTTTCGTCCACCTATCGTGATTGTGGAATCTTCAGTCCGGTCTCATACTTGACGTCGTCGATAATCACGCGCACATCAAATGTGCCGTTTAGTCCTTCCTTGTCCACATTTAAGGTCACTTCCCTGTCGTCCTTTGGCAGGAAGGTACCGGAACACATGGCCAGGAATTTCTGTGCGCTGGTTGAGATGAAGTAACGGTGGATTTCCGCCGGATCATCCTCTTTTTCCAGCTGGAACATGACAAGCTGCCCCTTCTTAAACTTGGCCTTGAAAATGATGCGGTCGTCTTCTTCCGTGAGCACCGCCTCACAGGATTCCGGAAGCAGTTCTCCGGTGCTTTCTGCCGGAACCTCCGTATCAAATTCGCCCGTGACGCCCAGTTTTCCTACGACTCTTCCCTTTCCCAGATCGAGATTCTTTCCCTCCCGGTAAAGGCTCATCTTCTCGGCACGGTAATAATTGGATGGCAGATGCATTTCATACATCAGCTCTCCGTCCATGATCTCCACAGTAATGCTCTTTAATACGCATTCTGGATCCTCCAGATTCATATAAACAGGAAGTTCCTCGCATGTAACACCATGATTATACCCCATTCCCCCGGAATGTACCAGATAGTAACCATCACGGTAGTATTCTACATTGGAAATGTAGGAGGAGAAGAAATCATTTTTCCGTTCCTTTCCAAACTGCCATACCTGCTCGATCGTCATCTTCTCGGTATCGATGTGGTAGCGGACTCCCCGGGAAAAATTGTCCCGGTTGAGTCTGTAATGTTCCTTATTTTTGGATCTCCAGTGGCCATTATCAAACATCATGATATCACCATCCGGAAGCATCATACAGGCGTGCTGCTCATACTGCCAGTCGAAATCTCCTTCGCCTGCCGGTGTAAAGAAATAGCGGCTCACCATGTCTTCCGACCACCCTTCAGGATCTCCGATGATCCAGTTGAGCTCTCCCGTCTCAAAGTCTATATTGATAACCGCGTCCTGGTGTCTGCCGGACAGTGTCAGAGAGTTGGTTCTTTTGTCATACCACACCGCATTGTTGTGGAACCAGTCGTGTTCGGACCAGCTTCCGGATTTCGCCGCTTCCTGCGGAAGTACCTTTTTGTAATCCCAGGACTTGATGATTTCCCCGCTTCCGCGGTCCACCAGCACGCACATATCTTCCGCTGTGGCGGCATTTTTCTCCTGAGTCAGAATCAGGAGATTTCCATCCTCCATCTCGAACTGGTCGTGGTGATAGCCGCCGGGAATGCGGTACTCCGTGTATATTTTACCGACCAGGTCCATTTCGCAGACTCCCGCCGTGTAGTAAGGCATGTTCAGGAGCCGGTTGGAGCCTATGAGAATGCGGCCGTTTGCCGCGGGCTTCATATCGAAGATAAACGGCTCCACCAGATGCCAGCGGCAGTCGCCGCGGTAGTCGTAGCCGCCCGCCAGCGAGTCCCCCGCCGGTGTCACGAACATAAGCTGTCCATTCATGTAGTCACTCGTCGTATTGATGTAATCCGCCTGATACGGCATATTTTCAATTTTTTCCGTTGTCACGGTCACGTCATAAGCAGTTCCGTCTTCCAGCGTGATCACAACCGTATTGTCATACTCCGGATAAAGCCCCAGCACAGGGAGAATCTGTTCCTTTGCCTTTGGAAATGTGTGGGTGATATCGCCCGCAGCTTCCTTTCCCTTAACGGTCAGTGTTACCGCCTCTTCCTTCTCTGTATTGAATAAAAGCAGGGCTGTCAGCGGATTGACAAAATAAGGATTTACCACCACATACGGATGCTCTGCGGTATAATTTCCTCCCTCAAGTTCTTTTCTCATAGCCGTTTCCTGCTCGTACTGACGCTCCACTAAGTGGCTGATTCGCTCATAGCCGATTGTTTTTCGTTCCATAGTAATTCCCCTCCTGTTATTTTGTTAAAATTATAACACTGTCTTCACGGTCAAAAAAATATCAGTTGCTATGATTTTTCTTTTTATTTGCCTGGTGCTGTGGTATAATAGGAACACTTAGTGAAGTTTTTCACGAACTAGTGCCGGGCGGCACTAGTAGTCCTTATGAAAGGTACCCCTTATGATGGAATCCAATATGAATTACATGAACGCCCTGCGCGGCCTTGGTACTCTGACCCATAAAAAAAAGCACGACTGTCTGTACAATCGTGCCCATATGGACAAATACGTATACTGCCTCGAAGAAGGACTCTGCGCCCTGCACAGCGTCTCTCCAGGCGGCAGGGAACGAATCTATCAGTATTTTCTCCCCGGTGATTTTGTCGGCTTCATACCGGCCTATGCCCGTACCTATCCCGACGATACCTTTTACGCGTTTTCCATCACGGCCAAATCCGCCTGCACACTCTATCAGATCCCCTATTCTACCTTCCGGGAATTTGTAGAGGCGCATCCTGATTTCTACCGCTGGCTCTTTGAGACAGCGATCGCCCATTATGATAATGCGTTAAAGCACTGCTATGCGCTCCAGGATGGCGATAATTTCGTCAGCCTCTGCTGTGCCCTGACCGAACTGGCCATCTACGAGGACACGCATTACGTCATACATAAGGATTTTTCCTACAGCGAGCTGGCGGGCTACCTGGGAATCCATACGATCACGGTGACACGGCTCATGGGAAAGCTAAAGGACATGGGGATCGTAAGCAAACGAGGGCATCAGACGGTAATCCAGGACATGGAACAGCTGACGGCGATGGCACAGGCGCGGTGCTGAGACTGTCGGGATTAAGTCTGCTGGGGGTAGAGGCCGCTGGGGGCGAGGTTGCTGGAGGCGAGGCCGCTGGCACCAGGGGCCCGCTGCCAAAACAGCAGCGGGCCCTCCACCTTACAGATTCCTCAACAACAGATCTTCCCCATTACTATCCTAACGCATTTTCCATCAAAGCGACCTGCCCAATTCTCGCGCCTCTTCCAGTGCGGGATTCCCCTTGATTTCCCCTTTCTCTCTCACTTCCCTTACCAGAACCATCCCCGCATTCTCCAATTTAAAGAAGTCCAGGATCAGCTGATACTGTACTTTTATCGCGTCAAAAACGGAGGGCAAAGCAGCACCTGCGACCAAAAGCAGTACCATCTTCTTGATTTTAAACTTATTTCTCATCGGTGTATGTAAGCGGTCAACGACCGCCTTCAGCTGCGCACTGATTCCGTAAAAATAGACCGGCGATGCGATTACCAGAATCTCTGCATCTGTCAATTTCTCGTAAATCAGCTGCATATCGTCTTCCTGAAAGCATTGATTCCCTTCCCTCGTAAAACACGAATTACAGCCAATACACGGATTGACCTTATAATCAGCCGCCGGAATAATCTCCACCTCATGGTGCTCCCCCGCACCATCTGCAAATGCGCGCGCCAGCAGCTCCGTGTTGCCGCCCTTTCGTTTGCTTCCTGTCAATATTACGATCTTACTCACTGCACATACTCCAATTCTATTTTATAATTGTTGATTCGATTGTAGCACGCAGAGTATCATTCAGCAACTCCTTTGAGCAAATATCCGCCAGCTGTTCACAGTCATTCCTGCCCCTTAAAAAGCAGAATACACAAAAAGAAAAGGGCGCGGTTTGCTCCGCACCCTCTTTCCTCCGGCGTATTCTGCCTGCGTTCTATTTTTTTTCATCGCTCACATGCTTGATGGAAATTCCCGTAAATCCATACAGAATCGAGAATAGCGGCGTCAGCCACAACAGCGGAACGAATCCGATATACTGCGCCCACGTAACCCCCAGGGTTCCCGCCATGTAAATACCATAGCCATGCCATGGAATCATAGGTCCTGCCAGTGTGCCGCTGTCCTCCAGACACCGGGAAAGAATTCTCGGCGCAACACCGCGCTCTTTAAAGAGGGGCTGCATCAGACGTCCGGTCAGTACATGGGACATCGGGCTGGAACAGCTGACAATACTGGTTACATATCCGGTTAAAAGCGTTGCCAGCACCAGGGAACCGTCGCTGTTGATCCGCTTGATAAAGACGGAAAGAATATTGTTAAGAACACCCAGGCGGTCCAGCATTCCGCCCATTCCTACTGCAAAAGTGATAATAGCCACATACTGAAGCATGCTCGCCATACCGCCTCTGTTTAAGATGGATTTCAGCACAGCAATGTCTGTATCGCTGGTAAATCCGTCATAACAGACCTTAAGGATCGACCGCACATCAACACCCTGGACGAAGATTGCCACAAGCGCTCCCGCAATCGCACCGATTCCCAGCGCTTCAAACGCGCCTACCCGGAACATCAGGAGTGCAATAATCAAAATAGCCGGGATCAGAGTGGTCCATCCGATGTGGAACGCGCCCTGTAAATAATCAATGTAAATATTCAAATCCCCCGGATCATAGCCGCCGTTGGTCTGCTGTATCCCCACTACGGTAAAGAAAATAATGCTGATAATCATCGGAGGAAGCGTCGTCCACAGCATACTCTTGATGTGGTCTCCCAGCTTCGCCCCCGCAACGGCAGGCGCCAGATTGGTCGTGTCGGAAAATGGGCTTAGCTTATCGCCGAACATGGCGCCGCAGATTACCGCTCCAGCGACCATTCCCGGATTGATTCCCATAGCATTGCCGATCGCCATCATGGCCACACCGGCGCTGCCCGCGGAGCCGTATGACGTTCCAGTCACCAGGCTTAATACCGCCGTAAAAATGAGAGTAAATGTCAGTAAAAATGCCGGATTGATGGATTTCAAACCGTACACAATGATGGTAGGAATCGTTCCTGACGCCATCCAGGTGCCGATCAGAACGCCGATCGCCATCAAAATGGTCATCGTAGGCAGAACCACCTTCAACGCGTCGAAGGCTCCTTCTTTTACATGCTCATAGTCAATCTTCAATACAATACAGAATACATAGATAATCAGCCAGCTGAAAAACAGCCCGATCATCGGTCCGCCAACCTTAAAACGAATACAGACCGCTACTGCCGCCACAATTAACAGCAGAAGCACCGCCGACTGAATCCCGTTAAGCGTCTTTTGCTCCTTCTCTTTTGTTCCCATACAGTGTTACCCTCCAATAGTTATTTTTTTAACACAGCTCGTATCCTATCATAGCTCAAACACTGTGTTAAAAAAATAACTCACGCTAGGATTTTGTTAAAAAGATATATTTTTACTGATACTGGAAGAAAGTCTGATTTCAGGACAAATTCTGATCTCAGGATAAGCTCTGATCCCCAGCCAGAAGCCATGTTACGATTCCGCGCTGAGCCTTCTCCGTATAGTACAGGACCTCATATTCATTTCCTTTTTCACTGAGCCGTTTCTCCGCTTCAATTCCGAAGTTACCGCCCTCTTCCGTCAGCTTTTTTCTGCCCATTCCGTTGAAAAACTGTATCTCCCAGCACTTCTCCTCCATCAGCTTCTGCTCCACGGATTTTATAGTCAGACGCTTCATGGCCTCATCGTCCCTTAAATCGTTAATCTGTCCCACAAAATCACTTAGCGTTACCCGGTCCGAATAGTGAATCTGGTCTGCCAGCTCCTCTGTCATCACAAATTCTGATTTCGTTTTCGATGACCTTTTCTTAGTTCCCTTTCCCTCGGCTGAAGCCACCTTCTTCGGTAATGTATCTCCCGGCAGATCCGCTTTTTCCGGACTTCCGTATTCCCACGCCGTAAGAGCCGCCTCCAGCGAGTAGTCCGGCAGATCCTCTTCCTCGCTGAAAAAGTACAGATCATCACTGTCGTCGTATCCGCTGTAATCGGGAACCGCTGTCGCTGTCCCGGCCGCTGCACCAGCCTCTAGACCAGTCGCTGCCCCAGACTCTGCCTGAGTCTCCTTCTTCACACACGCAAGGAACCGCTCTCCGTATTTTGTATACTTAAATTCCCCTACCCCGGTCACCTTAAGCATCTCTTCCTTCGTCACCGGCTTCACCACGCACATGTGAGTCAGTGTCTTATCAGAGAATACGATATACGGCGGAACCTTTTCCTCCTTCGCAATCTCCGCGCGCAGAGTCCGCAGCTTCTCAAACAGCGCTTCCTCGCGCTCTGTAAACTGAGCGCCGCCGAGGCCAGCCGCCAGCCCCTTCCGGCTCTTCTTTCCTTTTTCGCTCTTCACCTTTGCCGGGTGTTCCTGCTCCTTCGCCATCTTCATGACAACCGGCTCTTCCTCTTCCAGAACCGCCTTCGACTTCTCCGTCAGCTTAACGATGGCGTATTCGTCATTGGTCACGCCCAGATACTCCTTGAGCTGAAGGTAATTCATCACCTGGCGGAGTTTATAGGTCGGCACCTTGGAAAGCTTTGCATAGTGGGGATTTTCGTCCATACGGTACTGACGGATCTTTGCCGTATTGGCGCCGTGGACCGTATCGATAATCACGTTGGTCCCATACCGCTGCCTGCTGCTCTCCACGCATCCGATGAGCTCCACGGCAATCTCCGTCACATCCACCGTTTCGAACTGACTCAGACAGTTGGAACAGTTTCCGCAGTAATTCTCTCCATATTCTCCGAAATACCGAAGGATATAATCTCTCAGGCACTCATTGGTAAAGCAGTAAAATGTCATCT
>NZ_JBKVCZ010000125.1:0-18793 GCF_046966825.1 Hungatella sp.
ATACGAAAGAGATGCTTGATGCGGCGGAGAAGGCGGGGGTACATTTTTTTGCCGCGCATACAACCAATTTTATCAGGGGCGTCCAGACGGCGAAGGCGCTGCTGGCCGCGGGAGAAATCGGAGAGCTGCTTATGATTGAGGCCGTTCATACGGACTGGGCGGGCCCTCAGAAAACCATAGGCTGGAAACAGATGAAGGAAATCTCCGGAGGTCATCTGTACCACCACATGCATGAGGTGGATTTAATCTGCCAGCTGGCCGGTCTTCCGGCTTCGGTATATGCAAAAGGGAAGAATCTGGTCCATCACGGAGATGGCTGCGGTGATGAGGAGGATGCCATATTTCTGAATATGGAGCTTCCGGGAGGCGGTTTTGCATCCCTGACAATCGGTTCCGCATTCCGCCTGGGAGATCACTTTGTAAAGCTTCAGGGAAAGACGGGTGGAATTCTGATGGATTTTAAAAATTCCTTTGTCCGCCTGGAAAATGACCGGGGGGAGACGCTGTATCCCATGCAGGAAAATGAGGCGGAGGATGAGGAACGCAGGAACGGGTATCGAAAAAACAGAACGGACGCGGGGAAGGGATTTGGTAAGCCGGGAATGAAGACCTCTTCCTGGATGCGCACCATATTTTATAAGGAACTGATGTGTTTTGATGAGGCAGTCAGAACCGGGAACGCAGCTCCCGGCTGTGAGACCCTGCTGGACGGAAGCGCAGCCTTAAACTGTGTAAAGGTACTGGACGGGGCCAGGGAGTCCATGGCCGTGGGACTGCCGGTCAGACTGGAGGCGAGATAGCATGAAGCTGGGAATCATAGGGCTGGATTCTTCCCATGCGGTTCAGTTTTCAAGAATCCTGAATGGGGAGAGGGAGCCGTTTCATATTGGAGGTCATCCGGTGACCGCAGCGTATCCGGGCCCTGTATCACAGGATTTTGATATGAGTCGGGACCGGATGGAGAACTTTACCAGGGAAGTTGCCGGCGATTGGGGAGTAAAATTATATTCATCCATCGCAGAGGTGATGAAAAATTCAGACGCGGTCTTTCTGGAACAGGTCGACGCAAGAAGGCGGCTGGAGCAGTTTCGGGAGATGGTCTGCTTTGGGAAACCAATCTATGTCGATAAGCCGTTTGCGTTAAATACGGCGGACTGCAGAGAGATGTTTAAGCTGGCGGAACAGTATGGAGTTCCGGTTTTATCTACTTCCTCTCTCCGCTTTGCGGACGGCCTTACAGCCGCACTGAAGCAGTGTGAGTGGCATTCTGTGATTGGAGCCGATTTCTTCGGCCCCATGCCGTTTACCGCTACGCAGCCGGGGTATTTCTGGTATGGGGTCCACATGGCGGACATGCTTTACAGGACCATGGGGACGGGATGCAGCAAGGTTTCCGTCATCCATACCAGTGAGCATGATATCATCACCGGAGTCTGGAAGGATGGGAGAATCGGAAATATCCGGGGAAACCGATGTGGAAACGGCAACTTCGGGGGAACCATATTCCATGAATCCGGCAGTGTGTTTATCGATGTATCCCAGGACAAGAGAGGGTATTATGAGTGTCTGGTGGAACAGATTATCCGGATGTTCGATACCGGACAGAGTCCCGTTACGAGGCAGGAGATGACAGAGGTGGTCCGTTTTCTGGAGGCCGCAGGTGAGAGCCTCACGACCGGGCGGGAAGTAGTATTATAAATTAAGGAGAGATAAAATAGATGATACGAATAGGTGTTTTGGGCTGCGGCTATTTCGGGGCGGAATTTGCCAGAGCCATAAAGGAGAGGGAGGACGTCCAGCTGGCAGCGGTTTACAGTCCCGGAAAGAGTTCGGAGCGGTTAAGCCGGGAGCTGGGCTGCCTGCGGGCTTCCTCTGTCGATGAGATCCTGGAAAATGCGGATATCGATGCCGTGATCATTGCCACGCCGAACTATCTGCATCATCAGCATGTACTGGCGGCGGCCGGAGCGGGAAAGCACATTTTCTGTGAGAAGCCGTTTGCACTGAACGCAGAGGATGCTACAGAGATGGTGGAAGCGTGCCGGAAGGCAGAGGTTACGCTGATGGTGGGCCACATCATGCATTTTTACCAGGGAATTGCCAGAGTTAAGGCGATGATTCAGGAGGGCTTTTTCGGCGATATACTCACCATGCATATCGAACGTACCGGCTGGGAGCAGAAAAAGGCGGAAGTGAGCTGGAAGAAGATGCAGGAGAAATCCGGAGGCCATCTATTCCACCATATTCACGAGATTGATATTATGCAGTGGATCATGGGAGTGCCTACGGAGATGTACGCGGTGGGAGGAAACTTAGGGCACCGCGGGGCGGAGTTCGGAGATGAGGACGATGTGCTCCTGCTGACCGCCAGCTTTAACGGAAATGCATTCGCAACGCTTCAGTATGGCTCGGGTTTCCGGGTGGGGAACCATTTTATCCGTATTAACGGCACGAAAGCGGGAGCGGTGATCGATTTTAAGCGCGCCGAAGTCCGTGTGATCAGTGATGCGGGGGAGACGCAGTTTCCGCTGTTTGAGGATGAGAAGAGCGCGAGGGCGATCTGCGAGCTGTTTGCCCGAACCGACGGAGGTATCTCCTACGGATCCCCGGAGGAACGGCCTCCGGAGTATATTCTGGTCTCTCTGCGGGAGGAGCTGGAACTGTTTCTTCATGTGGTAAGCGGGGGAGAGATACCGGAAGAGAAAAAAGATTTATTTGACGGATCATCGGCAGTTCATTCGGTTATGATTGCGCAGATGGGATGCTGTGTCAGAGGGAGGAAGTCATAAAGGAGAAGGAAAGAGGGCTGCATCATAAGATGATGCAGCTCGTGTGGATTGATATTATTATATTTTTTCTGATCGCGGGGGCCGGCGTGATTCTGTCACAGCGCATCTACCGCCAGGATATGGAGACGGAGACTTCTAATGTATTTGAAGCCTCCTTTTCGAATATAGAAAACACGCTTCATTTTGTCGAAAACATCGCTTTTAACATCATGAATGACAAGACGGTGAAGGAGGCGCTGCGGGCGGTAAACCAGGAGAGGGAGGACCGCTACGCACTGGTAGATGATTTGTATTACCGTCTGATTACCGGATCGCTGGTGGCAAATGACGCAGTCTCCATTATTGTAACAGACTTAGAGGGACGCCAGTATGCGACGGGAAGCCTGGACTACAACCTGACAGAGGAGGAGCAGGAGAAAATCAGGCTTCTCATGGAGGAACGCTCTTCCAGAACGGAGCCGGTGTGGCTGGAACGGGGGAATGGCCAGGAACTGCTCTATGGCCGGGAACTCTATGACACGCCGTTTGGGGGACACCGCCCGCTGGGCATGATACTGATCCGTGTGAATCTGGATAAGATGATGGCGGAGAGCAGGCAGGGAAGCCTTGCGAAGGGCAATATCGTAATTTTTTACCATGAAAATCTCATTTACGCGGGAGACAAGCGAATCTTTGACAGCCCGGAGCTGCTGGATTCTGTGAGAAAAGAAAAAAATGGAGGCTCCGGACGGTATTTCAGGACCGAGGGGGAGTCTGAATTTCCCGGGATTACGTATCTGGGGTATGAGAGATACAAAGAGATGATGACATCGACGAACACGCTGATGATATTCTTTACAGCGGCTATTTTATTCATATTAATTGCGTCATTTTTGGCGACGGCCCGTGTGGTTCATCACATAACGGCTCCTATCGCATTTTTGAGCAAGAAAATGAAAGCGGTGGAGGAAGGGGATTTTTCGGTACAGATTGACAGAGACCTTTTGGATACGGATATTATGGAATTCGAGGAACTGGCGGCTAACTTCAACCTTATGACGGGAGAAATCGGCCGGCTGGTGGAAGACAATTACTTAAGGACAATCAAGGAGAAGGAGTACCAGATCAAGGTCCTCCAGGCGCAGATCAATCCCCATTTTCTTTATAATACGCTGGATGCTATTAACTGGCTGGCCATGGACAGCGGGCGGCCTGAGATATCCAGTATGGTTCAGTCTCTGGCGACTCTCTTCCGTGAAGCGACGAAACAGCAGCAGTACCTGATCCCGCTGAGGGAAGAACTGACACTTTTATCGTGCTATGTAACGATTCAGAAAATACGGCTGGAGGAACGGCTGGAAGTGGCGTTTACCATTCCGGAGGAGTGTATGGATATGAAGATTCCCAAACTCTCTCTTCAGCCGATTCTGGAAAATTCGGTGAAATACGCGGCTGAGGTTACCATGAAGCCGTGTTTGATCGAAATCAGGGCCAGAAGGAAGGGAAACCGTCTGATTCTCTGCATTTGGGATAACGGGCCGGGAATTCCGGAACAGATCCTGGCACAGATCAGAGAGCGGCGGGTGCCTGACAATACGGGAATCGGCCTGTTAAATATCGAGGATCGGATTCAGATGCTGGGAGGAACCGGCAGCGGGTTAAAGATTTATTCAAAAAAAGGGCAGGGAACATGGATTACGCTGTGTATCTGCCAGCCAGGAGGTGAAGGCAGTTGAAATACCGGGCACTGATTGTAGACGATGAACGCATCATAGTAAATGGAATTATGAGACTGCCGATCTGGCTTTCTCTGGATATTGAGCCTGTGCCTGCTATGACGGGCCTGCAGGCTCTGGAATTAATGGAGCAGTACCGGTTTGACCTGATCATTACAGACATCCGCATGCCGGAAATGGACGGCCTGGAATTTATCTCTCAGATGAGAAAAGTGTACCCGGACATACCGACCGTGGTTCTGTCCGGTTATGATTCTTTCGCCTATGCGAAGGAGGCTATCCATTACGGTGTTTCTGATTATCTGTTAAAGCCCATTTCCCAGTTGGATTTAAGCGATACAATCACCAGGATTTTTCATGAGATAGAAGAAAAAAAGGAAGCCCGGCAGCAGGAAGAGATGCTGCGCGGGACTGTAAAACAGACGATCCGGGATGCCAATGCCCAGCAGCTGGAAAATGGCTTGCTGGGGGGGCCGGAAAATGGCCGTCTTGACCGGCTTCTGGGTTCCGGTTATATCTTGGCGGAGTGTATTCCCTGCGAGAGGGAGGAAGAAAATCTGGGAGGTCTCAATATACTCCTGGAAAACATAAAACAGATCGTCCTGGGACCTCGCCGGGACAGCAGGGCAGTCGTCACGCTGTTTATGGGCCACGTTGTATTTGCGGTAAATCAGGAAACAATTGATTTTGGCCGTCTCCTGTCGGGAATCCGGGAATGGAGTGAAAAAAACGAATACCCGTTTTCTGTATCCTGGATTCCGGTTACCTCCGGGGATTGTCTCGCAGAACGCTACAGCCTCCTGACCAGAGTTTCCTCATACCGTTTCTATTACGACAAGTTCTGTATCTTATCCGAAGAAGAAACGAAATCCGCAGAAGGGGAGCCCTGCTTTGACGCGCTGGAAAAAGCCGTAAAGGACGGAAATGCGGAGCTGGCTCTGACAGAGATGGAAGATGTGATATACGACCTGAGGCGCTTAAACAAGTCTCCGGAAGAAACAAGGACATACTGTGCCAGACTCTATCTTCTTCTGGCCAAATACACGAATGAACACGTTCGGGAAACCGGAATTGTCAGGCTCTTAATGACGAGTGCCCGCACCGACTTTAACGGTCTGGCGGCCATGCTTCGCCAGCTTTTAACGCAGTGGGAGACTGACAGGTCAGAGAAGAACCAGGCCAGCTTCAGCAGTACCGTGCAGAAGGCCATGCTGTATGTACACGATCATTTAAGCGACGAGGGACTCTCCATCGCCGCAGTAGCCGGAACGGTTCTCTTCATCCACCCGGACTATTTCGGCAAGCTCTTCAAGAAAGAAACCGGAATTGCATTTACACGGTACGTCATGGACTTACGCATGGACCGCGCTAAAAAACTGATCGCAGAAAGGCCCGACATCAAGGTCTACGAGCTGTGCGAAGCTACCGGCTTCGGTGAAAATCCTCACTACTTCAGCCAGGTCTTCCGTTCCTGCTGCGGATGCACGCCGAGTGAGTATAAGAGGGCGATGGGGAATGTGAAATAAAAGCTTCGTTATTTGATTTATTTTAGGAAAGGGTGAGACGATTATATAAAACTGTGGATGTTTGTGTTTTGATATGCAGTCGTTCTTTTTTCAGAATTGTCCGGGAAGGTTACTAAATTTTTATATTGTATACCTTTGCTGATTTGTCCATATGATTGCCTGTTCACGTAAAATATCCTGTAGAAAAATATAGGACCCCGCTAAAGCAAGGCCCTAATTTAAGCGTTTTCGTACGACTCCAAAGAATCTATCCGGTTCGTGGTTGACGCATAACCCACGGTCAGGCTCCACAGCAGGCTGTATACCGGCACAGTCAACTTGAAATGATTGGAAACCAGTTGCCGGGGATATTACAAAATATCATTTTAAATTATCTAACGCCTGAATCAAAGCCAAAATCGTAAGTGACTGTCCATAGGCCATCGGCGCAATCAATATTTTTTTGTAATGTTCCCTGTCAGCCCCCATCCCGGTGCCGCCTGACACGTTCAGCACGGTGCCTTCCTCATCGATATTATTCATGACGGCCCGGACGCCCTTCCAGGCACAGTCCAGATAGGAATCATCGAGGATACCGAGCTTGATTCCCTTTAAGATCCCCGCGGTGATGGCGGCGGAGCCGGAGACCTCCTCGTAGCTGGCCGGATCATCGAGTACGGTATGCCACAATCCTGACTGGCTCTGCAGCTTCTTTAACGTACGGACCTGGCTTTTATAAGTGTTTACAATAAATTCCCGGACACCCGCATCCAGGCTGCCCTTAAACATCTCCAGATACTCCAGAATCCCCGCGGTAAACCAGCTGTTGCCGCGGCACCAGAAGACGCCTCCGAAATTATCGCGCGTGTTGAACGTCCAGCCGTGGTAGAAAAGACCGGTTTTCTTGTCGTATAAGTATTTGATATGTAAGAGTACCTGGTGGATGGACTCGCTGATCCAGTCCTGGCGGTTGTATTTCTGGCCCATTCGGTTTAAGAAGAGAACGGTCATGAACAGGGTGTCGATCCACATTTCATTTTCATTTAAACGGACGCCCAGGCGGTCGCCGTTGGCGCTGGTCACGTGCTGGAAGCCGCCTTCCTCCGTGCGGGGGAGGCAGCGCATCAGCCAGTCGGCCCAGCTTAAACAGAGAGACTCGAATTCCGGATCGGGGCAGATTTCGTTTAGCTGTACCAGCGTCAGCAGCGGAGTGGTAGTGTTAATGTTGCGGGACGGAAGCCCCTCGGCCATGTTGCTTTTAAACCAGCTGCATAAGAATTCGCGGTATTCCTCCTTTTTTTCAACCATCATGATCTTGTAGAGACCGTATAGGCCGACTCCCTGCGGCCAGTCCCATTCGCTAATTCCGAAATCACGGCGGAAGAAGCCGATGCTTTCACCCCCGTTCTCCAGTTCTGTTTCATTTTCAGGGCCGCCGAGCGTTAAGAGCTTATTTACGACCAGGTCAAGCTTTTGGGTGATTTCTTCTTTTTTCAGTTCCTGCATGAGTAGGAGACTCCTTTCTTATAGAAAATTAATGGGTTTTATTATATAATGGTTCCAAATGCTGCAGACAGGAGGGACGAGGCATGGAAGCCGTCATCTATTACGCCAGGACCGAAGGCATCGAACTGGAACGAATGATACGCAAGGGTCATTTTAATATGCATGGAAAGCATTTCCACAACCAGTATGAGATCTTCTATCTGCTGGAAGGGGAGCGGCGTTTCTTCTTTGACAACCGTTCTTATCTGGTAAAAGGCGGATCGCTGATTCTGGTGGATGAAAACTCGATTCATATGACCACGGCGAACAGCGAACGGGAAATCGGCCATGACCGCATTATCCTCTATGTGGAGCGGGATAAAATGAAAGAATTTGACCGGCTGTTCCCGAATCTGAACCTGGTTAAGTTTTTTCACCAGCACTATGGGGTATTTCCGCTGAACGAAAGGCAGCAGAGGGAGTTTATCGACCTCTATACCAGGCTTCAGGATGAATTTGACAGCAGAAAACGAAATTACAGGGCCATGATCGAGACGGAAATTATCCAGTACTTTATTCGTTTTATGCGTGAAAATCATACTCCGGCCATTGAACATACGGATGTGAGCGCGCCTTCCAAATACCAGAATATCTACGCGGTGGCCGACTATATCTCGGAGCACTTTGATGAAACGATAACGCTGGATCTGCTGGCCGACCAGTTTTATATCAGCAAATATTATTTGAGCCGCACCTTTAAGGAAATTACGGGTTACGGCATTAGTGAGTATTTGAATATTCACCGCATCAGGGAGGCGAAGAGGCTGCTGGAGGAGACGGATTTGAGCGTGCAGCAGATTGCCCGTAAGCTTGGATACGAGAGTATCACGTATTTTGAGAAGGTGTTCAAAACGTATATGACCATGTCTCCCTTGAAGTATCGAAAAACAATGAATACGGTGACTTATACCAACGGACCGACGAGCAAACCGTAAATGCCGGCCCGTTGTGTATGCACTTTTTTATCACGGTCACATTGTAGCATGTATGAAAGATTTTATGTTATCAGATATTGCGGATTCGAGTGGAAAATCAAACTATATTGTGGTCAGGCACTACGCTTTTTAATCCCTTCTGGATAGGGGCGTGGGTTTGTGATATGCTGGAAACGTATAGAAACGGTTGAACGATCGGGATCAGGAGAAAAAGGATGGTTGGGATCTATTTTAGCGGAACGGGTAACTCGAGATACTGTGTGGAAAAATTTTTGGAGGAATATGAACCGCAGGCTGAGGCATTTTCCATCGAGAATGAAAATGCGGCGCTGGAAATAGGGCGTCAGGATGAGATTGTTCTGGGCTACCCGGTACAATTCAGCAGCATACCTAAGATTTTGAAGGATTATGTGATTTCCAATCATGAGATCTGGAAGGGAAAAAAAGTCTTTATTATTGCCACTATGGGGCTGTTCAGCGGGGATGGGGCAGGAATTATGGCCAGGCTGCTGAAGAGATACGGCGCCGTTATTACAGGCGGTCTGCATGTGAAGATGCCTGACAGCATTGGCGATGAGAGAGCTTTAAAAAGGCTATTGGAGAAAAACAGGGAGCTGGTAGTGAATGCCGGCAGCAAAATAAAGAAGGCCGCTGCCGCTTTAAAATGCGGGGAACCGCCCCGGGAAGGCCTTGGGGTTCTCTGGTATCTGGCTGGATTGTTTGGGCAGAGGCTGTATTTCTTTTATAAGACAAAGGAATATACTGATAAGCTGAAGATAGACGCAGGTCGGTGTATTGGCTGCGGAATGTGTGCCAACCTGTGCCCTATGGAAAATATTCAGGTAAAGGATAAAACGGCTGTGCCGGGAAAGCGGTGTACGATGTGTTACCGCTGTATCAACCAGTGTCCGGTGCAGGCAATCACACTGCTGGGAAAGCGAGTGGTTGAGCAGTGCGATATAAAGAACTATTTATAGAGGGCATTCGGCTCTGAACACAAAAACGCATAACTACGATGTTTATGCGTTTTTGTGCATTTATATAATTGTTACGGCAAAGGTGACCAGCAGTAAATACTTACGTATCCCCAACCACCGGAAGCGTAGATCCTCCAAACGGCATAACGAGTACGGAAGCCTCCGCCCCTAATTCCTTAAAGGCCTGATCGACAGCCTCCTGAACGGATGAGAACGGCGTCATAAATATATTTCTGACAAATTCTTCCTCCATGTGAGAGACGAGAAATACCTTCGCATGTTCCAGAACCATGGCGATCGCCGCGGCCTTATGGCCGCCCAGCTGGAAATCGGTCTCGATGCGCTTAATTAAGTCGGAAGGCCGGTCCGCTCCGAGCATCCATTCCTCAAAGACCCGTTCGCCCATGCCCTCCCGGCAGGAGCCGACCAGGATGATGATTCCGTTCTCTTTAACCGCGTATTTACCATTTTCCAGGGCTTTCTGGGTCTGGTAGAGATTCAGATCCTTTGGAGCGCCGCCCTGGGATACCAGGACGATGTCTGCCTTGCGGCTGATCTCTTTCCGGTAAAAACGGTCCAGAAAACGGCAGCCAGCCCTGTGGGCCGTAATGATATCTCCGCAGACGGAGTAGACGATCTGCTTGGTCTCATCCAGAACCACATTGACAATAAAGTCAACCGGACAACAGACAAGAGCGTCCTCCAAGTCCTTACGGAGGGAATTGCCTTCCAGCTTGCCGGCGCACGCATCGGGTCTGACCATGCGGGAGTGGTTGGCCTGGATCGCCGCCCTTGTGGAGACTCCCGGCATGATAGCTTTTGCTCCGCCGGAATATCCGGCGAAATAGTGGTATTCGATGTTGCCCAGACAGATACGGCAGTCCGCCTCTGCCACAGGACGGCAGATGTCTACGGGGGTGCCGCCGGGCGTGGTGCCCATGTGAACGAAATCAAATTCCGAGGAATCGACACAGCGTACCTGGCGGTAGACGGATTCCCCGACGAAATGGAGTTTTTCTTCCTCCGTCTGTGTCCGGTGGCTGCCGAGGGCAAATACGATGGTTATCGATTCTGGTTTAACCCCGGCCGCATACATGCGTTCCAACAGCTGTGGGAGAACGACGTGAGAGGGCATGGGGCGTGTGATATCGCTTGTTACAATGACAATTCTTTCCTTTCCTTTTACAATCTCCTCCAGGGAACGTGTTCCGATCGGATGGGAGAGTGAACGATTCACTTCCTCCGCCCCGGTGGTGGCGACGGTTACTTCATTGGGATAGAGAATCCCGTCTATGTTTTTATCAGGCAGCTCCACAATCTGTGGGGTGGTGCCGAAGCCTATTTCCAGTTTCATACAATCAGTTCCTCACTTTGTGCGCGACTTTGCTGCGGACCGCCGCTTCTCCTACGGCTCTGGCGACGGCAGCGCTGACTCTTTTATCCAGTGGATTCGGAATAATACAGTCCTCAGACAGCTCTTCATCGGTTACCAGACCGGCGATAGCCACTGCGGCAGCCATTTTCATATCCTCGTTGATATCGGAAGCCCTGACGTCCAGCGCTCCGCGGAAGATTCCCGGGAAGGCTAAAAGGTTGTTGATCTGATTCGGGAAATCGGAGCGTCCGGTGGCAACGACACGGGCGCCGCCGGCTTTCGCCTCGTCCGGCATAATTTCGGGAACCGGGTTAGCCATGGCAAATACGATGGAATTCGGTGCCATCGTGGAGATCATGGCCGATGTTGCAATTCCGGGGGCCGATACTCCGACGAAGATATCTTTGTCTTTGATAATTGTCTCCAGCGGACCGCGTTCCTGGCGCGGATTGGTGACAGTGGCCATCTCCTGCTGGGCCGGATTCATAAAGGACTCTCCGGGGGCCAGCGCCCCGCATTTGTCCGTCATCACGATGTCACGGAAGCCGTGAGACATGAGGAGGCGGCAGATGGAGATTCCGGCAGACCCTGCGCCGCTGATCACGACCCGAGCAGTCTCTTTCTTCTTTCCGGCCAGCTTTAATGCGTTGATGAGACCTGCCAGCACGACGATGGCCGTCCCATGCTGATCGTCGTGGAAGACAGGGATGGACAGCCGCTCTTTCAGTCTTCGTTCAATTTCGAAACACCTGGGGGCGGAAATGTCCTCCAGATTGATGCCGCCAAAGGTGGGGGCCATGCATTCCACGGTCCGGATGATCTCATCCACGTCCTTTGTAGCCAGACAGATGGGAAATGCATTGACTCCGGCAAATTCCCGGAACAGGATGCATTTACCCTCCATGACAGGCATGGCGGCTTCTGGGCCGATATCACCGAGGCCAAGTACCGCGGTTCCGTCTGTGACGACAGCTACTAAGTTTCCGCGGCCGGTGAGTTCATAACTCTCCTCAGGATTACGGTGGATCTCCACGCAGGGCTGGGCGACTCCCGGCGTATAGGCCAGCGATAAATCTGTTTTGTTTGTAATAGGAAGCCTGGAAACGATGTCCAGTTTCCCTTTCAGCTTCCGGTGCAGTTCTAATGATTCCTGTGCATAATTCATTTTCTCACCCTCCAGTGTGTTGTCTGCTTAAGGGGAAGGGCAGAGAGATTTTTCATATCTCTATCATAAGGGAGAAAAGCAGGTATTGTAAAATAATAATTAATGATGGGATAATAACTAAAAGTTTTGAAAAATCGACGAAAATTTGATAAAAATTAAACAATACTTGAAATGAAGCCTGTCAGGTCTTACTATTAATAAATAATATGAATGGACATAGAATGATATAAGGCAGGAAGTTTGGAGAGGGAGATTGGTATGAAATTACATCAGCTTCAGTATTTCAGAGAGGTATGCACACAGAATGGAATCACAAAAGCGGCGGAGACGCTTCATATATCCCAGCCAGCCGTCTCCAATGCGATTAAGGAACTGGAGGAAGAGTTTCATGTCAAGCTGTTTAAGAGAGTGGACAAGAGGCTGATTCTGACGAAGGAAGGCGCCTATTTTCTCCTGGAGGTGGAAGAGCTGCTGAGCAGGGCCAATGCTCTGACGCAGAAAATGTACCACTTGGGAACGCAGAAAAATCTGATCAGAATCGGGCTTCCGCCGATGATCAGTGTGATGGCGTTCCGGCTGATCCAGGACTTCCACTCTGCCCATCCGGAGATCGAGCTGGAGCTGTATGATGAGGCTTCCCTTACCTTAAGAAGGATGCTTCAGGAGGATAAGGTGGATGTAATCATTGTCAGCGGCATGAACACGGACTTTACGAACCTGGGGTTCTGCAAGCTTCAGAGGAGCGAGCTCCTGTTCTGCGTGAACCGGAATCACCAGCTGGCTGGTGAGCCGTGCGTATCCATAGCACATGCGGCGCTGGAACCGGTGGTGATGTTTAAGAGCAGCTTCCATGTAAGGGAAAAGGTGCTGGAGCGTTTCCATGAAAATGGCTGTACACCCCGTGTCATGTGGACGACGCAGCAGCTCTATACGCAGCTTCAGCTGATCCGGAACGGGATGGCGGCTGGTTTTCTGTTCCGGGAGATCGTCGAAAATGAAGAGGATATAACCGGAATCCCGCTGGACCCGCCTATGGAGACCGACATTGAGATGGTGTGGCTGAAGAACGGGAAGGTATACCAGGACATCAACTGTTTTATCCGGTTTACCCAGGAACACTGCCGGAAATACGGACTGAAGTGTGTGAAGGAATGAGGATAAAAATAGTACAGCATTGCAGAATTCACCGGAACTTATGTAACGCTGTACTATATAGGAAAGACAAAGAAAATGGACAGGAAAGAGCTGTATTTCGGCTCTCTCCTGTCATTTTCAGTTATGATGAAATAATTAAATGTTATTTTACAGATCGCGCAGGATTCTATAAAATGGAAAGTGCTTGAAGGGGAAGAAACAAAGGAGTCTGTACAGTGCGGTGGGCGTTCTGACAGATCATGAGAGGTGTAAAGAAAAATAAAAATAATGTCTGGGAGGTTTCATATGTTTGCTGATAAAATATGGGGAGATTACAAGTTTCATCTGGTTATTCTGTTGTGCTGCGTTTTGGCCGAACTCGTCGGTCCTATACGGATACCGCTGGGAGGCGTTACCATTACGCTGCTTCCGTTACTGTATTCCATGATTTTCGTATTAGTCGTATATCTGATCAAACCTATCAAATTCGTAAAAGAAAAACAGGCGGCCACGGGTTCTGCCATGCTGACCTTAAGTGTTGCCTTTTTGATGGCAAAGCTGGGAATCACCAGCGGCGGCTCCATTGAACAGGTAATCAGTGCAGGTCCGGTTCTGATTCTGCAGAATCTGGGAAATATCGGCACACTTCTGGTTGCGCTTCCGATTGCTCTCCTTCTTGGCATGGGAAGAGAGGCCGTTGGTATGACCCACGCGATGAGCCGTGAACCAAATGTGGCGCTGATTTCCGATATGTTTGGGGCGGACTCGGCCGAGTTTAAGGGCGTTATGACCTGTTATATCGTTGGAACTATTTTCGGAACCATCTTCATGAGTATCATCCCGCCGCTCTTTGTGAGCCTGGGAATCTTCACCCCGGAAGCGACTGCCATGGCTGTCGGCGCCGGCAGCGCATCGATGATGACAGCCGGCCTGGCAGGAATTATGGAAGCTACGCCTTCTGCGAATCCGGATACACTGACCGCATTTGCAAGCATCAGCAACGTTATATCTTCCTCAATCTCTGTTTATCTGGGATTATTTATCACAGTACCGTTGGGCAATGTGATCTATAAGGCGATGAAAAAGGGAAAATAGGCCGCCCATCGGATTGGGCCAGGGCATAATGTGTGACAGGCGTGAAGGGCCGCACCAAAATAATAGAACAGTAGAGGGAAAATAAGGAGGAGTTTCGTATGGAGAAGGAAAGATTTTCTGGGATGTTTATGGATTGGGTAATGACATTTCTTGTGGTTGCCATACTTGCAACCGTTTGTAATATTGTGGGCTATGACGGAGGATTCATAGAGTCTCTTCCGGGCATGCTGATATTCGGCCTGATCAGTCTGGCAGGCCTGACTGTGAAACATTTCGTTCCTGGTAATTTACCGGCGGTAGCCTATATCGCTTTAATCGGAATGATCGTGGCAATGCCGTTTTCTCCGATTTCCGGATTTGTGGTTTATTGGGCGGGCAAGGTGTCACTGATGGCTACCGTTACACCGATTCTGGCTTATGCGGGCGTTATCGTGGGCAGAGACTGGCGTGATTTCTTAAAGATCGGCTGGAAGGGGATCGTGGTATCCCTGCTGGTTATCTTTGGTACGTTCCTGGTCTCCGGAGGAATCGCACAGGTTCTCGGAAACATTCTGTAAACGTGAAAAATAGAGGAAAGCAGGAGGAAGAATGGAATGGGGAATTTTCCATATGTAGAAATTGAGGGTACACCGTTTGAGATTGGATTTCAGCATGGAGAGCTTTTTAAGGATAAGATTTTAAACAGCATCCAGTGTTATAAGGAAATGTTTATGGATTACTCGAATCTGGAGTGGTCCAGGGCAAAGAAGCTGTCTACCAGATTTGTCGAGGTAATCCGGGACTACAATCCGGATTATCTGGAAGAAATTCGCGGAGTTGCAGAAGGGGCCGGACTGGATTTTGAAGATATTCTGGCTTTAAACTGCAGAAGTGAGCTTGTATTTGTGGGAAATGAACTCGACAAGGCCGACGGCGGCTGTACCTCCATCGGAATCAGCAGCGATGCCGGAGCGGGCGGAGATGCGTTCCTGGCTCACAACTGGGATTGGAAGACCAGCCAGAGAGAGTCCATGATTATGATGAAGATCACACAGAAAAACGGCAGGCCCACCATCTTTATGGTAACTGAGGCGGGAATTATCGGAAAGACGGGATTTAACAGCGCTGGTGTAGGTCTGTACTTAAATGCGCTGTCCACAGATCAGGCGCCGAAGGGGCTTCCGCTCCACATGGCTATGAGAGGGATTCTGGACTGTGAGACGCTGGCCGAGGCAGTCAAGGCAGCTACCAGATTTCAGCTGGGCTGCTGCGCCAACTTCATGATCGGCCATAAGAACGGGGAATGTGTGGATATTGAGATTGAAAATGAAGAGTTTGACGTGCTCTATCCGAAGGATGGAATCATCGTCCACACCAATCATTTTATCAGCAGCAGGCTCCCAATTCTGCCGAGAAAGGATATGGGGAAACGTAAGTTTACGGATTCCTTTGTCCGGCTGGGAAGAGCGGATAAACTGCTTCGAAAGAAAGGAAGCGAAATTTCGGAGGAAGATATTAAGGCCGTTTTAACGGACCACGTGGAGTATCCTTCCAGTATCTGTCGTCACGACGATGAGAAGCTGGAAAAGGGACTGCGGATGGGAACCGTATTCTCCATGATTATTAATTTGACAAAGGGCGAGATCCTGTTCTGCAAGGGAAATCCCTGTGAGTTGGAGTATGAGAAGTATCGGATATAGGTCAGAGAAGTGTCCGGATCTATGCAAAAGCGTATGACTTTTGGCGGCAGAGAGAGCCTTAGTGGCTCTTTCTGCCGCTCAGACTGTAGACAAAATGGTTCCTGGTGCGATGCACCCGGAACCATTTTGAATTTTATATAGAGATATATTGGTTCGAATATACAGACAAAAGAACAGGGTTTCCTTAGCCCGCCCTTTCTCCATTTCCAGATTGCCAGTTTCTTTAGATTCATACATGCAAATAAAAGGGTCAGCTCCATTGTCACTTTTGCCAATCCTCTGTACTGTGTATATCTCATTCCATGTTTTTCTTTTCCGTCTGCAAAGACTCGTTCGATGGTTTCTTTCCGTTTCTGATAGATTTCTTTCATCCCTGTCTGATGACGGATTTCCTCCACCTTTTCCATGTACCCCTCCCATACATGGCGGCTTACCACCTTTACATGGTCTTTGCTTCCTGTACATTGGTTTTGGTACGGACAATCCTTACACTTTTTTCCATCGCTTTTGTATTCTCGGTATCCATCACGGTTTGTTGTGCTGTATTTTAGGATCTGATTATTCGGGCATAAATAACAGTCAAAGTATTCATCATATACATAATCGCTTTTTCGAAAATACCCTTTCTTTGTCATTGGACGTTTATAGGGCATAACCGGAACCTTTCCTTCCTCGATTAGCGTTCTTGCGATTGCTGGTATCTTATAGCCTGCATCCATTACATAGTATTTAGGATATTTTACCCGTTCGCTTACTTTCCGGTACAGTTCCCAAAAGGATACGCTGTCGTGGACATTCCCTGCTGTCACTTCAAAATCTATGACATAATTATTTTTATCACAGCAGGTATTGGCTGCATAAGCAAACACCTGCTTGTGTTCCCCTTTGTGGAACCAGCCACTGTCGGGATCGGTAGTGCTGACCTTTTTGTTTATGGTCTCTGGCGTGGACTCTTTTTCTTTCAATGGCTTTTTCCCGTGTTCCAGCCTGTCCTTCTCTATTTCCTCCTGCAGCTCCTTTTCGTAACATCGGGCTTCTTTTTCCATGGTTTCATTCTGATATTTATGAGGGTTTGCACTGGCTTTGATGTGGGTACCATCAATAAAAAGACTTTCCGTATCCAGGAAACCACAGGCATCCACCTCCATTAGAATCCGGGAGAATATCTTTTGAAAAAGATCCGTATCCTTAAAGCGTCTGGTATAGTTCTTCCCAAAGGTAGAGAAATGAGGGATATCCTCATACAGGCCGTATCCCAGATACCAGCGGTAAGCAAGATTCACTTCAATCTCTTTGATTGTTTTGCGCATGGAAGGGATGCCAAACACGTATTGGAGGATCACGATTTTCATTAATACAACGGGATCAATGCTTTCCCTGCCATAAGGTTTGTAGAGATCTTTAACCTCGTCATAAATAAAGCTTAAATCAATGGCTTCCTCCAGCTTTCGAACCAGATGACCGGAAGGGACGAGGTCATCCAGGCTTGCAATCTGTACCTGAGAACGTTCTGAATAATCTTTTTTCCCCATCATAAGAAAAAACCTCACTTTCGTATAGTACTATTATACTACATCGAAATCCTGAGTGAAAGAAAAAAGACAACCGCCTCCTATTAGGAGGCTAGTTGTCTACAGTCTGGGCGGCAGAGAGAGCCTTAGTGGCTCTTTCTGCCGCTGTTTTTTTCGGTGAGATTATTTTATGCAGTCGTGATATCAAGGCGGCCTTTTAAGGAATCAGACAGAGGTCCGCCCCCAGAACTCTTCCATATATCTGACTGCGGCAGGGGAATCCAGTTCCAGCTTTTCAATCAGCTTTTTACGGGTATCATCATAGGAAAATCCTGTTTCCCGGCAAATGGAAATCAGAGCGCCGGCGCCTCTTTCTATGCCCTTTTCAAATCCATCTTTCACCAGCATTTGACCTAATGGTGTCATGAATAGCACCTCCTTTACCTGGTTTAAATCGTCTTTTGACAGAAACTTGTTTGCAAGTGTATACAGGACTGCCTGCATCTTTTTTAAATCTGTCTCTGATAGAGCACCGGATTTAGTGATCAGCTGATTTGCCAGAATAATCCGGTCTTTTTGATTCGTGGTACCAGACATCAGTGTGGTGAGCAGCAGGGGGACAAGATCAGAACGTTCCAGCTTTTCTCCGCTTTTCTGCTTTTCAAACAGCTTGGCAAGTAATTCATCCGCGTCTTTGTCTTTCAGACGAATCGGGATGATCCGGTAGGTGTTGTGTCCGGTCTTTAATTCTGACAAGATTTCCTTTACGGTTGATGAACAGATCACGTAAGTCGTGATATCGACGTGACAGATATACGCGGTGACTGCTTCATAACTGCGGAAGCGGCGCAGATCCTCCTCCTTGATACGTCGTTCAAACTCCAGATGAATCCAGCTCTGGTCAGGCTTAATGAAGTTAAAGTCTTCATATAGCTGCTTCGCTTCCAGATGGACAAATTCCGTTTGGCCGACTGTCACCGGTTCCGCAGTGATTTTTAAGTATGACAGCAGTTCATCTCCGAAAAACTGCATGGCGCTCTTTAAGACAAGATCTTCCGCCGGAAAGTTGTCCGGTATATCTTTGGAGCCGCCTGCATCATTCGTATTGCTCATATAGCCTCCGTTTCCAGCTATATAAGAACCTATCTCCATTATAATAGTTTTCAATAAAACAGACAATAGCCCTGCTTGTTTTATTCGTTTTTGTGGTAATCATGAAATTAATTCCGGTAAGGTGGATTTCTTAAGTCCGAACGGACAGAGAATGCCAGACAGAACAGGCAGATGGAATGCCGGCAGAAGCCGGTTTCCGGCGGCGATAGCTTCTTATAAAGGCTGTCGTCTGTTTTGTATATAGAAGTATAGCAT
>NZ_JBKVCZ010000126.1:0-18643 GCF_046966825.1 Hungatella sp.
TCTTCCTGCTGGGCGAGGGGAAGCGGGAGGAAGGCCGCGCCATGCGGGCAAAGTATGCGGATCACAGCGCCGTCGATCAGGCATACAGCGATTTAAAAGCGTTCTGGGACAATAAATGTAACCGGCTTCAGATCGATACCCCGGACGAGGGCATGAACACGCTGATCAATACGTGGACGCTGTACCAGGCGGAGATCAACGTCATGTTCTCCCGGTTCGCCTCCTTTATCGAGGTCGGCGGCCGGACCGGACTGGGATACCGGGATACGGCGCAGGATGCCATGACGGTGCCTCACTCCAATCCGGAGAAATGCCGCCAGAGGCTGGTAGAGCTGCTTCGCGGCCTCGTATCGGCCGGATACGGTCTGCACTTATTCCAGCCGGAGTGGTTCGATCCGGACACGGAGGTGAAGCCGTTTAAATCGCCTACGGTTGTGCCGACCCCGAAGGTTTCTGATATGATACACGGCCTTGAGGATACCTGCTCTGACGATGCGCTGTGGCTGATCGCCTCCATTGTGGAATATGTGAAGGAGACCGGAGAGTACGGATTCTTCGATGAGGTCATCACCTATGCCGACGGCGGAAGCGGCACGGTCTATGAGCATATGAAGAAAATCCTGGATTTTTCCGCGGAGCAGATCGGGGCTCACGGCGTCTGCAAGGGGCTTCGTGCCGACTGGAACGACTGCCTGAATCTGGGAGGCGGAGAGAGCGCACTCGTATCCTTCCTTCATTACTGGGCCATCGACAACTTCCTGGAGGCGGCTTCCTGGCTGGGGAGAGAGGACGATGTGAAGCACTATACCGATATGCGCCATACCGTGAAGGAGATCTGTGACAGGGAGCTGTGGGATGACGGCTGGTATATCCGCGGCATCACCAAAAACGGAAGGAAGATCGGCACCCATCAGGACCGGGAAGGCAGGCTGCATCTGGAGTCCAACAGCTGGGCGGTATTGTCCGGCGCTGCGGATTACGAAAAGGGAATCCAGGCGATGGACGCTGTGGATGAATACTTATACACACCGTACGGAATTATGCTCAATGGTCCGTCCTACACGGTTCCTGACGATGATATCGGCTTTGTCACCAGAGTTTATCCCGGTGTAAAGGAAAATGGATCCGTCTTCAGCCACCCGAACCCATGGGCGTGGGCCGCGGAATGTAAGCTGGGAAGAGGCGACCGGGCAATGAAGTTCTATCATGCATTGTGCCCTTACTATCAGAATGATATAATAGAAATCAGGGAGGCGGAGCCGTATTCCTACTGTCAGTTTATTATGGGAAAGGATCACACGGCTTACGGCCGGGCACGCCACCCGTTTATGACTGGAAGCGGCGGCTGGGCGTATTTTTCCGCCACCCGCTATATGCTGGGGATCCGTCCGCAGTTTGACTGCATTCAGATTGATCCCTGTATTCCGGCCGACTGGAAGGAATTCTCTGTAAAACGCGTATGGCGCGGCGCAGAGTACCGTGTCTCCGTGAAGAATCCGGAGGGCGTGATGAAGGGCGTAAAGGAATTGATACTGGATGGCAAAAAGGTAAGTAAGATACCTGCTTTCGAAGCAGGAAGCAGTCATGAAGTAACTGTTGTCATGGGAAATAAGGAGGAGAATCATGATTAAATTTGGCACAGGCGGCTGGAGAGCCGTTATCGGCGATGATTTTACGAGGGAGAATATCCAGAAGCTGTCCAAGGCTCTCGTAAACAAGATGAAGGACGAGGGGGTCGCGGAACAGGGCGTGGCCATCGGCTATGACAGGAGATTCTTATCGAAGGAATCCGCAATCTGGGCCAGTGAAGTGTTTGCGGCAGAGGGCATTCCGGTGAAGTTTATCCTCGGTTCCGCACCGACCCCGCTCATCATGTTCTTTGTCATGCGCCATGAGCTAGCTGCCTTACGGCATGATGATTACGGCCAGCCATAATCCGGCGGTCTACAACGGTATCAAGGTATTCACAAAGGGCGGCCGCGATGCGGATGAACTCCAGACCCAAGAGATCGAACGGTATATTCATGGAATCGAAGAGGAGGTGCTTAAAGCGGCCTGTGTCAGCCTCGGCTCTGAAGCCGGGGAACCGGCGGTTCGCATCATGGAGTATGAGAAAGGGATCGAGACCGGAATCATCGAGGAGATCAATCCTTTAAATGAGTATCTGGATAATATTATCGGTGCGGTTGATATGCAGGCCATCCGGGACCGCGGTTTAAGAATTGCCATCGACCCCATGTACGGTGTCAGCAACACGTCGCTGCGGACCATTTTGGCGACGGCACGCTGTGACGTACAGGTGATTCACGAAGAGCACGACACGCTGTTCGGAGGAAAACTGCCGGCGCCGTCCGCATTTACGCTGAGAAGCCTGCAGAATTACGTGGTAGACCGAAAGTGCGACATCGGTATCGCCACCGACGGAGATGCCGACCGCGTAGGCGTTATCGACGATACGGGTAAATTCCTCCATCCCAATGACATTCTGGTCATGCTTTATTACTATCTGGTTAAGTACAAAGGCTGGAAGGGAGCGGTAGTCCGCAACGTGGCGACCACCCATATGTTAGACAAGGTGGCGGAGGGCTTCGGAGAGAAGTGCTACGAGGTGCCGGTAGGCTTTAAGTATATCTCTGCGAAGATGAATGAGACGAATGCCATCATCGGCGGGGAGTCTTCGGGCGGATTGACGGTGCGGGGCCACATCAACGGCAAGGACGGTATTTACGCATCCACACTTCTGGTGGAGATGATCGCCGTTACCGGCAAGAAGCTGTCCCAGATCGCTAAGGATATCGAAGAAGAGTACGGCGCGATCCATATGGAGGAGCGCGATTACAAGTTCAGCCAGGAGAAGAAGGATCAGATCTATGACACCCTCCTAATCCAGAAACAGCTTCCGGAAATGGATCTGGAGATTGATAAGATTTCCTATCTGGATGGCTGCAAGGTGTACTTTAAGAACGGCGGCTGGATTATCGCAAGATTTTCCGGAACGGAACCGCTTTTGAGGATATTCTGCGAGATGGGAGATCCGAAGGACGCGGTGAGAATGTGCGAGAGTTTTGAAGAGTTTCTTGATATTAAGGGAAACAGGAATTAATGGATTGACTGGTAAAGAAAGTAAACAGATTGGTAAACGGATAACGGAGGGCAAAACTGAATCGTTCAGTTTTGCCCTCCGTTATTGAAAAAGAATTACCTTGATCAGCCGTTTTGCAGCATCGTCATCGCTCTTAACTTTTCTTCATCCTGTATAATCAGGCACCCGTCTACCCGGGCCAGGATTCCCGTCTCTCTCAGCTTCCTGGCAATGCGGCTTACGGTCACCGGATGCATACCCAGATAATTGGCGACCTCTACGAAGGAAAAAGCCTTGGGGATCATGGATTTCCCCTGTTTCTTGATGCAGTAGGTCAGGAGCCACTTGCAGAACTGCGCAGTTTTGTCACCGTCCATCATCCACTGGATCTTATTCACCAGTTCCAGATAATTTAAGGTCGTTGCGCCCAGAACACACTGGGTGAAATACGGGGAAGAATCCATCATGGACTCAAACTGTTTCTCCCTCATACTGTAGTAGACGCAGTTTGTCTTTGCTGTGATCCAGAACGGGGAGGGAGTGATGTAGCGCTGCCAGTCATAGGGGAAGTGCTTCACCAGCGCATTGGCGAAGCCGACCAGCCGTTTTTCTCCGAAATAGAGGTAAATATGTTCTTCTCCATCATCATTGATCCGCGTCAGTGCGGCGATCCCTTCATCCAGAAAACAGATATTGTCACAGCCCTCCCGCGATGGATCAAACAGATATTGATTCTTTTTCGCCTCTTTGCGAACTCCGTAGCGAATAAAATCTTCTCTGATCTGATATGGTTCCATGGTCATCCTCCCGTATAAATCCTTTTTTACTGATATAACTATAGCACACCTTGTCTCCGGTATCCACTGAAAAATGCATTTTGAATCTTAGCACCTGCTATTGGTATGAGTGATATCAGTATGTTAATATTGTGACAATAAAACGTACTAGGGGGAAATACCATGAGACAAAAGAAAAATATGTATCCGTTTCACTGCCTGATTGGCATCGCGATTATGCTCCTGTTTCGTCTGCTTCCGATTAACATGCCCAATATTACGCCTGTGGGAAAACAGATCTTCGGCATCTTCATCGGAACGCTCTACTTATGGACGACGGTCGACCCGGTCTGGTCCAGCATCCTCTGTATTTTCATGATCGGCACCTCCGGCTATGCGCCGATGGGAGCCGTACTGAACACCGCATTCGGCAATCCGACGGTTGTCCAGCTGTTCTTTCTGATGATCCTGATGAACAGTCTCCAGACCAACCGGATCAGCGCTTATATCGGCCGCTTTTTCCTGACGAGAAAATTTATTATCGGCCGTCCGTGGGCGTTTACCGCCATACTCTTTGTGGGTTCCATGCTGATAGCCGCGTTTGTAGGCTGCTTTGCGCCGATTTTCCTGTTCTGGCCGATCCTTTACGATATCTTTGATGATATCGGCATGAAGCCCTTCGAGGCGTATCCGACAATTATGATCATCCTGATTGTCGTGGCCTGTGCCATCGGTTTCCCGGTTCCGCCTTATATGAGCAACGGCCTCGCGCTGATCTCCAACTACACAACCGTGTCTCAGAACCTTCTGGGAACAACCGTTACCATTAACAACGGCCAGTGGCTGTTCGTTGCACTGATTTACGGCTTTGCGTGCAGCGCAGCTGTGATCCTCTTCACCAAATATGTCCTGCATCCTGACGTGAGCAAGCTGAAGAATCTGACGCTGGAACAGCTCAACAAAAATCCGCTGCCTCCACTGAGCAGAAGACAGAAGACCGTGGCCCTGATCTGTGTCTGTTTCCTGTTAAGCATGCTTCTGCCAAGCCTTTTCCCTGCTCTTCCGGGTATGGCATGGCTCAGCGCCAATTCCTTCGGTATGGCCCTTTTGTTCCTGGTGATCTTATTTGCCGTGAAAATCGATGGGGCTCCGGCTATCACAATTGAAGAAAATGTTAAGGTATTTGCCTGGGGAACGTATTTCCTGGTGACATCCGCGATATTATTGGGAGGCGTGCTGACGAATGAGAGCACAGGAGTGACTGCATTTTTAAATGCTATCCTTTCCCCGATCTTTACGGGTATGAGCCCGCTGGTCTTCGGCGCCATGCTCCTGATCATCGGATGTGTGCTGACCAATGTCTGTAATTCCCTGGTGATCGGCATGATCCTTCAGCCGGTGATAGCCACCTACTGTCTCCAGGCCGGGATTAATTCCGCTCCATTGGTATCCATCATGGGAATCTTTGTGCTCTCATGTGCCATTGCGACTCCGGCGGCATCTCCGTTTGCGGCCATGCTGTTCAGCAATAAGAGCTGGCTGAAATCCGGAGATATCTACCGCTACAACATCATGTACGTGGTGCTGGAACTGGTACTGGCGCTTCTGGTAGGGCTGCCCCTTGCCAATGCGCTGATTCATTAGAGGAAAAGATGCGGCTGCTATAGCTTTCCCCTGCACTTTATCGTATAATGAAAGAAATACGATTTGCAGGAGGGACTATATGAAAAAGCAATGCAAAAAATTGGCGGTTTATTTCATGAGCGGCAGTCTTCTGGTGTCTACCTTCACCGTGGTTCCCGGAACCCCGTTTTCCATCGAGGCGGAGGCGCACTCCGGGCGTACGGATGCCAACGGAGGCCACAAAGACAACAAGAATAAGAGTGGCCTGGGAAGCTACCATTACCATTGCGGCGGCCATCCGGCGCACCTGCATCCCAACGGCGTATGCCCGTATCAGTCGGGGAATGCCTCGGAGGACAAGCAGACATCAAAGCAGGCGGAGCAGAAGCCGGCAGCACAGCCGGAAACGAAGGCAGAGACTCAGCCGGAGACCCAGGCGGCTGCCATTGGCTGGTATCAGGACGCGAGCGGCTGGTACTACTGCAAAGGGGAGAACCAGTATTACAAAGACGGCTGGCAGGAGATTGACAGCAAGTGGTATTACTTCGACGCCAACGGCTATATGAAAACAGGCTGGCTCATTCTGGGGGACGACTGGTACTATCTGGCCTCTGACGGCCACATGGTGACCGGGGATATGGAAATCGACGGAACCTTGTACTACTTTGAGACGAATGGAGTGCTGACAGACGATTACTACGACTGATGAAGAGATGGCCAGGATTTGTCTTTCTGGAAACTTTTTGGAAAGTGAATTCATATTTCACATATATTTCACAAGTTGTACAAAATTTATTTACATCTTCTACAAACTTACTTCATAACTCTTGCGTATACTATAAACATAGACAAGAAAAACTTGTTTAATAAAAAGACTTTTTTTCATAACTCGCCGGTGGAACCCACATTCCACCGGCTCCTCCCTTTTTATGGGGGATTTTTTTGTTTATCATCTCTGATTGTAAGTTCTGACCGGTCTCACCAGGGAATTTCATATTTAGAATAGAAAAGAGCATGAAAAATATCATATTTTATATTTGAAATATATCGAAAAAAGCAGCCATTTTTTTGTAACTATCAGACAAAAAAACGGCTGCTTTTTTTGCTTTTTATCCATTGACGATACGATCCAATCTTTTTATAATGACAATATCAATTGATTCTACATTTAAAAAGATAATTCCATATATGGAATAGAAGGAGGGGCCATGGACCTTCAGGAACAAATGAAAGAGTATAGTGCTTTAAAAGCACTTCAGATCATTCTGGCTTTAGCAGAGCAGAAAGGTTGGGTGAATATCAGTGATATCGCAGAAGCAACCGGTTTAAGCCCGAGTACGGTTCACCGGATTCTGCAGGAACTCCAGGCATGCGGCTTTGTTTCAAAAAACAAAGAGGCGAGGCAGTATAAACTGGGGATGGGCATGATGAATATTGCCCTGAAAGTAAATATGTCGGATTATTTGCTGGAAGCGGCGCAGGAGGAGATGATCCGGTTGAATGAGCTGTCGTTAGAGACCATTCATCTGATCGCGCCGGATAACGATAAGGCAGTATACATAGGAAAGATGGATGCAAAAAATCAGATTCAGCTGAGATCCAGGATTGGATGGAAGATTCCTCTTCAATGTACATCAGGAGGAAAGCTGATTCTTGCGTATCACAGCAGAGAATGGGTGGACAGTTATTTGAACTATAACCCGCTTAAGCAGTATACGAATAATACGATTATCCATAAAGAAACTCTGCACAGAGAGCTGGAGTTGATCCGGCAGCAGGGATACTCACTGGATAACCGGGAGCATAATCCGGATATCGTCTGTATTGCGGCACCGATCTTTGGAATTGATGGAAATCTTGCCGGAACGATAGGAATATCTGCTCCGGATTACCGATTCTCACCGGAGAAGGCCTGTTCCTTTGCGGAAGAGGTGAAACGAAGCGCAGCGGCAATAACAGAAAAATTACAGGCATAGGAGGACATATGGAGGACTTTACTTATAAAAATACGAAATACAGAAGTGCGGTTGTCGTAAATGGAATGAGTATGGCAGGGCCGAGAGCACACTTCAGGGGGATGGGCCTGTCGAATGAAGAGTTAAGAAAACCATTCATTGGAATTATCAACACACATAATGAGATGCATCCGGGCCACGTCCATCTGGATAAGCTGGCAGAGCAGGTTAAAGCGGGGGTATCGGAGGCAGGAGGCGTGCCGTTTGAGATTAATACAATTTCCATCTGCGACGGTTTTACGCAGGGCCATGCCGGAATGTGCAGTGTGCTTCCCAGCAGGGAAGTGATTACGGATTCCATTGAAGTGTATGTAAACGCCCATATGCTGGATGGGCTTGTACTGTTAGGCGGCTGCGATAAGATTGTCCCGGCCATGCTGATGGCCATGCTGCGGATTAATATACCGGCAATTCTGGTAACGGGCGGACCGATGATGCCTGCCGTCTATCAGTCGAAGAGCTATGCAACTTACGAATTGAAGGAAATGGCTGGAAAACTGTTAAAGGGTGAGATCTCAAAGGAAGAGTATGAGGAAATGGAAGGCATCATGTCACCCGGACCCGGTTCCTGCGCCATGATGGGGACTGCGAACAGCATGTCCATTGCAGCGGAAGCAATGGGACTGACCCTGCCGGGCTGTGCGGGAGCCCATGCAGTAGCGGGCAAAAAGAAGCGCATTGCAAGACAGAGCGGTGTCCGGATTGTCTCCCTTGTAGAGGAAAATATATGTCCGCGGGATATTGTCACCCAGGAGATGCTGGAATTATCGGCGAGAGTATGCGTCAGTGTCGGCGGTTCGACCAATATAACACTTCATTATCCCGCAATCGCGAGAGAAGGCAGGCTTCATATGACAATGAACGAGCTGGGAGAGATATCAAAGACAACGCCGTATCTGGCTAAGATTAAGCCGTCCGGTGTGCACACCATGCTGGATTTCGACGAAGCCGGCGGAGTGGGCGCCGTGCTGAAAGCCCTGTCCGGAATGGCAGATCTGGACCTGATGACGGTGAATGGTAAAACTCACAGACAGAATGCAGACCGGCTGACAAGCTGGAATCAGGAGGTGATCCGGACTGTGGAACACGCCTATGCACCTGAAGGCTCCATTGCAGTTTTGCATGGAAATCTGGCGCCGAAGGGCTGCGTCGTCAAGCAGAGCGCGGTTGTGGCGCAGATGAGAAAGCATACCGGACCAGCCCGCTGCTTTGAGTGTGAGGAGGACGCGGTAAAGGCGATTTACGAAGGTGCGGTTAAGGCTGGAGATGTCATCGTCATACGCAACGAAGGTCCGAAAGGGGGCCCTGGAATGCGGGAAATGCTGACCGCTACGGCAGCACTGGTAGGCATGGGATATTCCGAAACGGTGGCTCTGATTACGGATGGCCGCTTCTCCGGTGCGACACGGGGACCGTGCATCGGCCATATTTCACCGGAGACGTCACAAAGGGGACCCATCGCGGCATTGCAGGATGGAGACAGAATATCCATCGATATCGATGGCGGCAGCCTGTCGGTGGAACTGTCCGAGGACGAGATAGAAAGAAGGCTGAAAAAGCTGCCGGAATTTCAATATAAAATTACAGAAGGGTATCTTTACCGTTATGCGAGGGAAGTTTCCTCTGCGGATGAAGGCGCTGTCTTAAAGTGAGGAGAAAGTAAATGAAGGATATAACATTGCAGGGAATTACAGCTCCGGTACTCACTCCCTTTTGCGAAAATGGTGAAGTCAATACCGGAGAGTATGCAAGGTTAATTAAGTATATCACCGGCTGCGGAATAAGAGGGATTTTTGTAGGCGGAACCAGCGGTGAATTCGTTAATCTCAGAACGGAAGAGAGGGAGCGTCTCCTGGCTGCTGCGAAAGAAGCGGCAGAAGAGGAGGTAACAGTACTCTTTAATGTGACTGCCATGAACGAGCACGAATTGTACCATATGATCGAATGGGCTAAGAAGGAAGGTGCGGATGCGGTCTCTGTTACCGCTCCGTACTATCACAGATATGATGAGATGGCGCTGTGCCGGTACTTTGGAAAAGTGGCGGAAGCGGCGGAGGGAATGCCGGTATATCTTTATAATATGAGCGGCATGACGAATAATCCCATCACGCCGATGGTGTTGAAAACAGTGGCAGAGCAGCATCGGAATATCTGCGGAGTGAAGGACAGCAGCATGGATTTTATGACCCTGCTCAACTATCAGGTTGCAATGGAAAAGATGGATTTTGAGCTGATCACGGGAAATGATGCTCAGGTGCTCCCTGCCCTTATGGCAGGAGCCGCCGGAGGGATTATCGCTGTTGCCAGCGTATTTCCTGAACTTTCATTCAGCATATGGTCGAATTTTAAAGATGGAAACATAGAGGCGGCCAAAGCGTCACAGAAAACAGTTTTACAGATTCGGGAACTGTTTCGCTCTGTTATGCCGACAATCGCACATAAGGAAGCCTTAAAATTAAAAGGCTTTGATATGGGACCGTCTCGTTTTCCGTTCAGAGATCTGACGGAAGAGGAGATGAGGAAGCTTAAAAGGGGCCTGGTAAATCTGGGCATGATTAAGGGAGATTAAGTGGGAGGTTTATATGGTTACTGGAGGATGGTTAATCGTTATTTTTCTGATTGCGATCGCAATTTTACTGATTACAATTATTAAATTCAAAGTCAACGCTTTTATTGCATTGCTGGTAACAACAATTGGAACAGGCCTTATGGTACGGATGCCGGTCTCGGATATTTCGAAAGTAATCGGAAACGGATTCGGCAATACACTGGGGAGCATCGGTGTTATTATCGGCCTGGGTGTAATGCTGGGAAGATTTTTGTATGAATCCGGTGGAATTGAGGTCATTGCGGATACATTCCTGAAAAGATTCAATGGTTCAAAATCCAGAATAGCAGTGGCTATGGCGGGCTTTATCACCGGGATTCCTGTCTTTGGAGACGTTGTACATATTATGTACGCGCCTATGGTACGTGTGATTTCAAAGAAAACGAAGGTATCAATCGTTTCCCTGTGCTGTGCAACTGTCTGTGCTACCGTGGCGACAGGAGCGATGGTAATACCGACTCCGAATCCCATGGCAGTAGCGGAAAACCTTCAGCTGGACTATGGTGTTTTCTTCCTCTATGCCGCGCTTGCAGGCTTGTTCGGTACCATTGTAGGCGGCTTGGGATATGGCAGATTCCTGGATTGGCAGGACCGAAAAAATCATCATGAATATGCGTTTGAGGATATTGAAGATTTTGAAAAGGAGAGCAGAACATCGACTGCAGGAAGAAAAGTTCCGGGCTTTGGTGTGGCGGTATCGATTCTTCTGGTTCCCATTATGCTGATACTCTTTGGAAGCTTTGGACCTATGATCCTGCCGGAGGGCGGGACGCTCGTTAAGATACTGAACTTTGTGGGGGATAAGAATATTGCGATGCTGATCGGCGTTATTTATGCCGCTCTTGTTTCTCTTCCATATCTGCAAAAACCGGTTGGAGATGTGATGAACGATGCCGCTGGTCAGGTGGGCCTGGTGCTTCTGATTACCGGCTCGGGCGGTGCCTTTGGAAAGATGCTTCAGTCAACGGGAATCGCTGATTTTATAGCTACCTCACTGTCTCAGTTCCATATCCCGGTACTGGTGCTGTGCTTCATCATAGCCCAGATACTCCGCTGTGCACAGGGCTCGACAGGAGTTGCGCTGATTACGACCTCCTCCATGTTTGCCCCATTGATTGCCGCCAGCGGGATATCGCCTGTTCTCTGCGGTATTGCGATCTGCGCAGGCGGAATCGGTTTATCTCTTCCCAATGATTCCGGCTTCTGGGCGATTAACCGTTTTTACAAAATCTCAGTTGAGGATACGATACGCGCATGGACGATCGGAGGTTTTATAACCGGAGTTGCCGCACTTGTGTTTGTCTGCATCTTATCCGTATTCCAGGCACATTTGCCGGGCTTGCTATAAAAATATAATAATAGAAATGGCATCTCTTTTATGGTTCTTAATCATACGGGAGGTGCTGTTTTTTACGTCACGGAACGCTCTGAAGATAATGATGTTGCTTTGTTTTGATAATAATAGTACAATTTATGCATATGGTCTTCATGAAGAAAGCGTTATATAACATAGAAAAAAACAGCCGTTAAACGCGGCAGGGGAGCAGAGATGAAAAAGCAGGAAAAAAACGAAATTTCCATGAAATGGCGAATGATAGGCATCATGCTGATGTGCTGGTTGCTGCCGTTCTGCCTGATTATCGGAGTGGCTGGCTACTATATTTTAAGCAACCGCTACGGGACCGTGGCGCAGGGGGTCGTGGACCAGGTGGTCTATGACGGGCAGATCTGTGTGGAACGGCTGAATCACGGAATCAACGCGTCCCGGAAGGCGACCTATGACCAGACGCTGGAGAAGGCGTGGAGAGAGTACTCCCGCGGCAATTTAAGTTATGGTGGCCTTTATACCGCGAGCAATGATTATTTAAATAAAGAATACCGTCAGAACCAGTGCTTTTCCACCACGATTCTCTGGTGCTACGAGGAGCCGGAGCGGATGAACTGCAGCGTCTACAACAACGCGGCCGGCGGGACGTATCAGCAGGTGCAGACCTACTGGAGAGAGGACCATGAAAGGGTTAAGGCGTTTCTCTCCACCCTGGACACGGCCCTTGGGTACATTAACCTGGACGGCAGGATCTACATGGTCAGGAACCTTCTTGACAATTCGTATTATCAGTTCGGAGCGCTGATCATGCGCCTGGACAAATCATACTGTTTTGGCCCCCTCATCGATTCCCCGCAGGGGGAGAATGTCCTCGTCCGCCTCGACGGCCAGGCCATTCTGCTGAAGGGCGGAGATATCGAGGAGATGATAAAAGAAAGCAGCAGCACAGCACAGCAGACGGGATACAGCCGCAAAAACGGAAATCTCTACGTTTATGACACGCAGAAGGAAGAGTACTTCACCCTGTCGGTGATGATGCAGGCGGATAAGCGGATTATTCAGGCGCCGTTTTATGGCTATCCCTTCGTCGTCGCAGGCATGCTTTTGTTCCTGGTGCCTCTGCTTTTGATTCTGCTTCGCGTATTCAACCGGAATGTCACGAAGCCGATTGCGGACATGATGGAGGGAGCCGATCAGATTGAGACGGGAAATCTTGGCTATCAGATTAAGGAGGAACCGGAAAATCTGGAGTTTAAGTACTTGATGGAGTCCTTTAACCAGATGTCCGAACGGCTGAAGTATCAGTTTGACCACATCTATGAGGAGGAGATCGCGCTGCGGGATGCCAGGATTATGGCGCTCCAGTCCCATATTAACCCTCATTTCATGAATAATACGCTGGAGATCATCAACTGGGAGGCCCGCCTGGGTGGAAATGAGAAGGTATCCCGGATGATCGAGGCTCTGGCTACGCTGATGGATGCGGCCATGGACCGGAAGAAGCGGACCTTTGTCCCTCTTTCCGAGGAGATGATGTATGTGAACGCCTATTTATACATCAATTCCGAGCGCTTCGGCAAACGGCTCACCGTAATCAAGGAGCTGGATGAATCCATTATGCAGTATGAAGTGCCGCGGCTGATTCTGCAGCCGGTCATTGAAAATGCCATCGAACACGGCGTCAGGCCCAGCGGCCGGGGAACCGTGATCCTGCGGGGCTATGAGAAGGAGGGATTTCTCTATCTGGATATCGTGAATGACGGAACCCTGACACCTGCGGAGGAAGAGAAGATCAGCCGCCTTCTGTCGCCCGATTATGACTTCAGCCGGGAACCCTCGGGAAACCTGGGCATTGCCAACGTGAACCAGCGTCTGAGGATTCTGTATGGGGAGCCATGCGGCCTTACAATAGAGAAAGACGAGGAACAGCATGTCATCGCACGTCTTACGATAGCTGTCCAGTAGAGAGCACCAGTTCTGCCATTTGTTGTATTTTCTTGTTCTGTGATAAATGAACAAGAAAATACAACAAATGGCAGAACTGGTTATTCATTTTTGCACCCGAATCAGCGATAATAATGACATGAGATATACAAATTGCAGGAATGCAAAGGGTGTATAAAAAAAACAGGAGGCAATTAATATGAAGAAAAGAACGATGGCATTATTACTGGCAGGGGCTATGACAACAACCGTATTCACCGGCTGCTCCAAACAGTCCACAACAGATACGACGGCTGCTCCGAAGACCGAGGCAGGAACCGAGGCGAAAACAGAGGGAGAGGCGAAGACAGAGGCCCCGACCGAAGCAAAGAAGGCAGTCGCATTAAACGTTATGACCACATTCGCAGGCGAGGATGGCAACGCTCCGAACTACCAGAAGGCAGTGAAGGACTGGGAAGCTTCGACAGGAAACACCGTAAACGATTCCTCAGCAGTTTCCGACGAGACCGTAAAGGCCCGTGTGGCAAGTGATTTCCAGATGGGTTCCGAGCCGGACGTACTGTTCTGGTTTAATGGCGCAGACGCCAACTCCTTCATCGAGGCGGGCAAGGTTATGTCCATCGATGATATCCGCAAGGAATATCCGGAGTACGCTTCCAATATGAACGACGATTTAATCGCCGCATCTCTCGTAGACGGAAAGAAATACGCAGTGCCGGTTAACGGTTTCTGGGAGGCCATGTTCGTCAATACAACAGTTCTGGACGCAGCAGGCGTAGCTGTACCGGGACCGGATTACACATGGGATCAGTTCCTGACAGACTGTGAGAAGATCAAGGCAGCAGGCTACAGCCCAATCGCAGCGGCGCTCGGCAACATTCCTCATTACTGGTGGGAGTACACCATCTTCAATCACAACACACCGGCAAACCACTGTGACATTCCGGAAACCGTAGAAGATACACAGGGCCAGTCATGGGTAGCAGGCATCAACGATGTCAAAGACTTATATGAAAAAGAGTACTTCCCGAAGAATACATTATCCGCAACCGATGATGATACATTCCTTGCCTTCACAGAAGATAAGGCTGCATTCTTAATCGACGGTTCCTGGAAAGTCGGCGGAATCGCAGGCGCATGCCAGTCCGACCCGAATGACCCAACCACCATGGATACCGAGAAGCTCGACAAATTCACTGTTACTTACGTACCAGGCATGGGAGACAGAAAAGCAACTGATTTAATCGGCGGTTTATCCATGGGCTACTACATCACGAAGAAAGCATGGGATGATCCGGATAAGAGAGAGGTTGCAGTCAACTTCGTAGAGTATATGACTTCCAATGAAATCGTACCGATCTTCGCACAGCATACAGCTTCCGCACTGAAAGAAGCGCCGGCGGTAGACCAGAGCCAGTTCAACTCCTTACAGGTAAAGGCAATGGATATGATGAGCGGCGTTACCTCCTTAACACCGGCTGTTCAGGATATTTTCCAGGGCGAATGCAGAACGTCAACCTTTGACGGCATGCCGCAGATCGTAACAGGCAAGGTAACAGCAGAAGACGCTGTCAAGGAAGGCCTGGAGATTTACCACGCAAACTAAATAACTGTCAATTCAAAGCCGGAGACGTAATGGCCTTTCGTCTCTGGCTTTTTTACGAAAAAATAGGGTGAGAATATGGGAGCAAATATCTATAAAAACAAAAAGCCGCTGTTCCTTTTTCTGGTTCCGGCGTTCGCCTTCATGGCAATTTTCTTGTACTATCCATTTATACAGAACATTTTAAACAGTTTTAAGCAGATTACAGAACTGGGAGCCGCCAGCAAGGGCTGGAATGATCCGTGGTACACCAACTACGTGACCATGTTCCAGGATGAGAACATGCGTGTGGCAGTCAGAAACACCATCCTCATGATGGTAGTCACCATCATTGGCCAGGTAGGAATCGCCATTGTCCTGGCGCTTCTGGTTGACAATATCAGCCACGGAGCAAAATTCTTCCGGACTGTCTACTTCTTCCCCATCGTCATTTCAGCCACTGCGTTAGGTCTTATGTTCAACCTGATCTTCCTGTACGACAAGGGCATGGTGAATCAGCTGCTGGAGAGTCTCGGCGTCACCGAACTCATCGACTGGAAAGGCGAGAAGCTGGCGCTCATCACGATGATGCTGCCCGTTATGTGGCAGTATGTGGGCTTCTATTTTGTAATCCTGATCACCGGACTCAATAATATATCCGGCGAACTGTATGAGGCGGCCGCTATCGACGGAGCAACAGGATTCCAGAAAGTAAGATATGTCTCCATTCCCCTGCTTCACAATGTTATGTGTACCTGTGTGGTTCTCGGTGTTACCGGTGCATTAAAGGTATTCGACCTCCCGTGGACCATGTTCCCGAAGGGAATTCCGCTGGGTGAGACATGGCTGACCGGCACATACATGTACTACCAGACCTTTAATACGAAAAATGTCGATTACAGCTCCGCCATAGCGGTTCTGATCGTAGTTCTTGGAATTGTGACGGCGAAAGTGATCAACACAATTTTCAAAGAGAAAGATTATTAGGAGGGGATTCATCATGAGCAGAGGGAAAAAAATATCGCTGGGAAGTGTGGTAATCTACATCGTTCTGGGCTTCTGGGCACTTACCACGATTTATCCGATTTTCTGGGTCATCATCAACTCCTTTAAGGCGAAGGGCGAGATCCTTTCGAACTCCTTCGCACTTCCTACAGGAGCGATGTTTACCCTGGCCAACTACCGGACCGCATTTGAGCGTCTCAGTATTTTCAGCGCATACCGCAACAGTATGATTATATCCACTTCGGTGGCGGTTATCGTTATCGTTCTGGCCGGCATGGCATCGTTCGGCCTGGTCCGCTACGAGTTCAAGCTTCGCAAACCGCTTAATTCACTGGTGGTGGCAGGCATGATGTTCCCGGTATTCTCCACAATCATTCCGGTATACCGTATGCTGAGTTCCGCCCACATGGTCAATACGGAGAGTCTGGCGCTTTCCTTAACGAGCGTGATTCTTCCGCAGGTAGCAGGTAATATGTCCTTTGCCATAGTCGTACTGACCGGCTATGTGCGGAGTCTCCCCATTGAACTGGAGGAATCGGCCTATCTGGAAGGCTGTAATCCATTCCAGATCTTTTACAAGATTGTAGTACCCCTTGCAAAACCGTCCTTTGCGACAGTAGCGATCTTTTCCTTCCTCTGGAGTTATAACGATCTGTTTACACAGATGTTCCTGCTTCGTCTTCCGCAGCACCGTGCCATCACGCGTCTGTTAAACGAGCTGACTTCCAATGAAGGAACGAACTTCGGCCTCATGGCCGCATCTGTGGCATTGGTTATCATTCCGATCCTGATTGTCTATATCTTCCTTCAGAAGTATATTATCAAGGGTATGACGGCCGGCGCTGTCAAGGGGTGATAAAGGGAAAATTATTTTCGGGGTTCTTTGAAACGCCCGAATATGGTATACTGATAGCAGCAGAGCGTTTGTAAAAATGACGTTCGGGGAAGAGTGGGCAGCAGATGTATAGAGTGGTGATTATAGACGATGAACCGATTATAGTAGAAGGTATTTCCAAGGTGGTGCCGTGGGCGGATTATGGCTGTGAAGTGACAGCGACCGCCTGCAGCGGCTTAGAGGGGCTGGAGATAATCCGAAAGCTGCGGCCGGATATTATCTTTACGGATATTTCCATGCCCGGAATGGATGGGCTGTCCATGATTGCGGCGCTCCGTGTGGAGTTTCCGGAGATGATGATTGCTATCCTGACCGGTTACCGGGACTTTGATTATGCGCAGAAGGCCATACGCCTGGGAGTGAACCGTTTCCTGCTGAAACCGTCCAATATGGATGAGATCAAGGAAGCGCTTCAGTTCATGGCGGATACGCTGAACAAACGAAAGGAACAGGAGAACGCTTTAAAGACGCAGAACACGGCGGAAGTCCCCGGTTCTCCGGCAGCAGAACCGGAAGGGGCTGTGGAGCAGGAGACTGGCGGTAATGAAGATTCATCGGAACATAATGCCGGAAGCTTTATTGTAAAGACGGCTCTCAAGTACATGGAAGAGAATTATACCCAGAAGATCACCCTGGCTGAGGTGGCGGAAAAGACGTATGTCAGCCAGTGGCATTTGAGCAAGCTGTTAAACGGTCATACCGGGAAGAGCTTTTCTGAACTGTTAAACCACATCCGGATCGAGGAGGCGAAGAAGCTGTTAAAGGACCCGTCGCTTCGAATCGGTGATATCTCGGAAGAGGTGGGATTCATGGATGTGGCGCATTTTTCCAAGGTTTTCAAGAAGCTGGAAGGGATATCGGCGAACGAGTATCGGAACAGCAGGATTTAGCAGAAGAATTTAATTAAAGAATTTACCAGAAGTCAGGGCGCTGTAGAAAATGATTATTTTCTATAACGTCCTGTTTTCTGATTGTGAAAATTGCATAAACTGTGTTATGCTTACTATAAATGGCAAATTATAGCATAATCTGCAAAAACAGAAGCTGCCATGAACTGCGAAAGAGAGGGGAGGAATGGGATGGAGCTGCTTCACCTGCACTATTTCAGAGAGGTAGCCGCCATGGAAAATATCACGAAGGCGGCAAAGAAACTTTACGTATCCCAGCCGGCGTTATCCACGGCGATTGCCAGGCTGGAAAAAGAACTGGATTTTCTACTGTTTGAACGAAAAGGGAACCGTATTGAGCTGACAGAGGCGGGGCGCTGCTTTCTGGAGTACGTAAACAGCGCGTTTTCACTTCTGGAAGAGGGGACCTTAAAATCCAGGCAGATAGCAAACCGCAACAATCGGCGCATGGTGATCGCCTCCGGCTTTGGGGTGCTCAGAAACATGCTGGATGATTACCGGAAAATCCATCCGGAATGCGAGGTGGAGCTGAAGTTCTGCGACACAGACCAGATCCACGCCATGCTGGCCAGCGGCGACGCGGATGCCGGGCTGAATCTGGGGGAAATACTTGACAGCCGCCTGACGAGCCGTGATCTTATGGTGGGCAGGTATTACATAGCTGTGAACAACACGCATCCATTCTGGGGCAGGAACAGCGTCACGCTCAAGGATTTAAACGGCCAGCTGTTGTTCTGCAGCAACATCGCCAGAACCTTTGAGACCGGCATGGAGATCTTTCAGAGGGCCGGGGTCAGCTGCAACCTGCTGAAGCTGGATGAACGGGATGTCCTGTTCTCGGCAGCAAGAAAGGGGCTGGGAGGCGTATTCTGCATGCC
>NZ_JBKVCZ010000127.1:0-15898 GCF_046966825.1 Hungatella sp.
TTCCACAACAGCACATACCGCGGCAAGCCCGCGACAATCAAGCGCAACACATCAGGCGTGGTAGTTCCTGCCACGGATGAGTCGTCTTCAGGAGGCAGCACCATCGCCACCTCGGAGGGAGAGACATCACCTTCTGGCGGAACGGATATTCCGGCGACGACAGCGCCGACACAGCCGACTACGGCACAGCCCGATACGGTACCTGGACAGGGACCGGGAGAGCAGCCGACATCGGCAACCCAGCCAACCACGACTCAGGCGGTACAGCCGGAGGGGCCGGGCGGAAGCAGCTCGGGGCAGAACGTAGTTCCGCCGAGCCCGCTGAGCTAAAGGGCGATTTATGGACCGGATAGAATTTTTATCCGGTCTTTTTTTGCCTGAAAACGACAGGCTGCCCCCTGCAGCGGGCAGTTCCCGGTGTTTCGCAGAATTGTTCCTAAAATAGTACGTAATTTTCCATTTTTCTTATTTGCAATTTGTTAAATAATTGTTATAATAGTAAACAGGTCACTATCCCTTCGGGGAACCAAACTATACAATATTCACATTTGTAGGAGGAAATCAAAATGGCAAGAAAAATGAAAACCATGGATGGAAACCACGCAGCAGCACATGCATCTTATGCATTTACTGATGTAGCGGCTATCTATCCGATTACCCCATCCTCACCTATGGCGGAAGCTTCAGATGAATGGGCAACCGACGGAAGAACCAATATCTTCGGTCATACAGTACAGATTACAGAGATGCAGTCTGAGGCAGGTGCAGCAGGTGCTGTTCACGGATCCTTATCTGCAGGTGCGCTGACCACCACCTACACCGCATCCCAGGGTCTGTTATTAATGATCCCGAACCTTTATAAAATCGCAGGCGAGCAGTTACCGGGTGTATTCAACGTTTCCGCACGTGCAGTTGCAAGCCATGCTTTATCAATCTTTGGTGACCACTCCGACGTATACGCATGCCGTCAGACCGGCTGCGCAATGTTATGCGAATCCAGCGTTCAGGAAGTTATGGATTTAACTCCTGTTGCACATATGGCAGCTCTTGAAGGAAAAGTTCCGTTCATCAACTTCTTTGACGGTTTCCGTACATCTCATGAGATCCAGAAGGTGGAGACCTGGGATTACGAAGATTTAAAAGAGATGGTTGACATGGACGCAGTGGACGAGTTCCGTCGTCATGCATTAAATCCAAACCATCCTTGCCAGAGAGGTTCTGCTCAGAACCCGGATATCTTCTTCCAGGCAAGAGAAGCATGTAATCCATATTACGAAGCATTACCGGCTATCGTTCAGAAATACATGGACAAGGTCAATGCTAAGATCGGTACCGATTATAAGCTGTTCAACTACTACGGCGCTCCGGATGCAGAGCACGTAATCGTATCCATGGGTTCCGTAAACGATACAATCGAAGAGACCATCGACTACATGGTAGCACGGGGACAGAAGGTTGGTGTTGTGAAGGTTCGTCTTTACAGACCATTCTGCGCAGACGCTCTTGTTGAAGCAATCCCGGATACCGTTAAGACGATCTCCGTATTAGACAGAACAAAAGAGCCAGGATCCCTTGGCGAGCCGTTATACTTAGACGTAGTGGCAGCTTTAAGAGGAACCAAGTTCGATCAGGTTAAGATCTTAACCGGACGTTACGGCTTAGGCTCCAAGGATACAACACCGGCTCAGATCGTTGCTGTATTCGATAACGAGACAAAGACACCTTTCACCATCGGCATCAACGATGATGTTACTCATTTATCTCTTGAGACAGGTGCTCCGCTGGTTACTACTCCGGAAGGAACAACCAACTGTAAGTTCTGGGGTCTTGGCGCCGACGGTACGGTAGGTGCTAACAAGAACTCCATCAAGATCATCGGTGACAACACAGATATGTACGCTCAGGCTTACTTCGATTATGACTCCAAGAAGTCCGGCGGTGTTACCATGTCCCATTTACGTTTCGGACATAAGCCGATTAAATCTACCTATTTAATCCATAAGGCAAACTTCGTAGCATGCCACAATCCGTCCTATGTACGTAAGTACAATATGGTTCAGGAATTAGTGGACGGCGGTACATTCTTACTGAACTGCCCATGGGATGCAGAAGGCCTTGAGAAGCATTTACCTGGACAGGTTAAGAAGTTCATCGCTGATCACAACATCAACCTTTATACCATCGACGGTGTTAAGATCGGTATCGAAACCGGCATGGGCCCGACACGTATCAACACAATCTTACAGTCCGCATTCTTCGAGCTGACAGGAATCATTCCTGCTGAGAAGGCTAATGAACTGATGAAGGCAGCTGCAAAGGCTACCTACGGACGTAAGGGCGAAGACGTTGTTATGAAGAACTGGGCAGCGATCGATGCAGGCGCTAAGGGCGTTGTTAAGGTAGAGGTTCCGGAGAGCTGGAAGTCCTGCGAAGACGAAGGTCTTGACATGACTCACGCAGCCAGCGGCCGCAAGGACGTTGTAGACTTCGTTAACAACATCCAGGCTAAGGTCAGCGCTCAGGAGGGCGATTCCTTACCAGTATCCGCATTTACAGAGTATGTAGACGGTTCCACACCATCCGGTTCTTCCGCGTATGAGAAACGTGGTATCGCTGTTAATATTCCTAACTGGAATCCAGACAACTGTATCCAGTGTAACTTCTGTGCATACGTTTGTCCTCATGCAGTAATCCGTCCGGTTGCCATGACAGCTGAAGAGGCTGCACAGGCTCCAGAAGGAACAAAGATGCTTGATATGACAGGCATGCCTGGCTACAAGTTCTCCATGACAGTATCCGCTCTTGACTGTACCGGATGCGGCTCCTGTGCGAACGTATGTCCTGGCAAGAAGGGCGAGAAGGCTCTTACCATGGTCAACATGGAAGCAAACTACGCAGAATCTCAGAAGGTATATGACTTCGGTCAGACTCTTCCGATCAAGCAGGAAGTTATCGACAAATTCAAACCTACCACCGTTAAGGGAAGCCAGTTCAAACAGCCATTACTTGAATTCTCAGGCGCATGTGCGGGCTGTGGCGAGACTCCTTACGCAAAATTAATTACCCAGTTATTCGGTGACAGAATGTACATCGCCAACGCAACCGGATGTTCTTCTATCTGGGGCAACTCTTCACCGTCCACACCTTACACAGTAAACGAAAAGGGACAGGGTCCTGCATGGTCCAACTCCTTATTCGAGGATAACGCTGAGTTCGGTTACGGTATGTTATTAGCTCAGAACGCAATCAGAGACGGCTTAAAGGTAAAAGTTGAGTCCGTTATGAACTCTGAAGCAGCTTCTGAGGAAGTGAAAGCAGCATGCAAGGAATACTTAGATACCTTTACATGCGGCGCAACCAACGGTGCTGCAACCGATAAGTTAGTTGCTGCATTAGAAGGCTGTGACTGTGAGACCTGCAAAGCCATCGTGAAAGACAAAGATTTCTTAGGAAAGAAATCCCAGTGGGTATTCGGTGGTGACGGCTGGGCTTACGATATCGGATTCGGCGGTGTTGACCACGTTCTTGCAAGCGGCAAGGATATCAACATCATGGTATACGATACAGAGGTTTACTCCAACACAGGCGGACAGGCTTCCAAGGCTACCAAGACAGGCGCTGTTGCACAGTTCGCTGCCGGCGGTAAGGAAGTTAAGAAGAAAGACCTTGCAAGCATCGCAATGAGCTATGGCTATGTGTACGTAGCACAGATCTCCATGGGTGCTGACTATGCACAGACCGTTAAGGCCATTGCAGAGGCAGAGGCTTATCCGGGACCGTCCTTAATCATTGCTTACGCTCCATGTATCAACCATGGTATCAAGAAGGGCATGAGCAAGGCTCAGACAGAAGAGAAACTGGCTGTTGAGTGTGGATACTGGAATAACTTCCGTTTCAACCCGGCTGCTGAGAAGAAATTCTCTCTGGACAGCAAGGCTCCGACAGGAGATTATCAGGAATTCTTAAAGGGCGAGGTTCGTTACGCTTCCTTAGCTATGAAGAATCCTGAGAGAGCAGCTGATCTGTTCGCTAAGAACGAGGCAGATGCGAAGGAAAGATATGATTATCTGACAAAGCTTGTTACACTGTATGGTGATAAATAAGATTTGAAGGACTGCGCCCGGGCGGTATGCCCGGGCGTTTTTTTCATTTCACAGGATAGTTCTTTCTATGAAATAAAAACCCTCCGGGAGGATGTGCACTCCGCGCTAAGGAAGTATGGCCGCTGAAGCGACCGCGCTCCGGCGCGAGAGCCTGTCGAGCCGGACTCTTTCTTGTAGGAAAATGTGTCATGCCGGACTTTTATTAAGATTGGAGGAGTGATAATGGAATTTGGGATTACGATCCCTTTGCAGAGACAGCTGAAGATACCTGCCCCATTTTACGGGAGTGAGAGGGAGCTGTGCTACTGCTGGGAGTTACACGGGATTGTGCTTCAGGGAGGCCGGGCGCTGACGGCAGCCGGAGTCAGGGAACGCCTCACTCCCCTGGAATACTTAGAGCTGGATATGAGGCGGCTGGGGATCGTGAAGTGACACGAAAGAAGTCTTAGATTTTGGACGGATCCGGCGGATATTTTGTGTAATGTGATAAATTTCACGAAAATGGAAAAATACGGGGTAAAATGGAAAAATTTCGCTTGCAAATTCTTCGCACTGCGTGTAAATTATGTTGATGTAGCATCATACTTTTGTGGTGCGGTGAACAGAAAATCTGAATAAACAAGTGAGGACAGAAAACGATGGCAAAGAAGCAGACAAAGGATATGACAACCGGCTCGCCGATGAAGCTTATATTGAGCTTTTTGATTCCCATGCTGTTCGGTCTGCTGTTTCAGCAGCTGTATAATATGGTTGATACCATTATCGTTGGTAAGTATCTGGGCGTGAATGCGCTGGCGGCGGTGGGATCCACCGGCTCGATCAATTTTATGATTATCGGGTTCTGCGTCGGTGTGTGCAGCGGCTTTGCGATTCCGGTGGCACAGAAGTTCGGAGAAAAGAATGAGGTCGCGCTCCGGCGGTTTGTCGCCAACGGAGGCTGGCTGGCTCTGATCTTTGCGGTCGTGATGACAGCCGTGGTCTGTGTGCTGTGCCGGAATATCCTTATCTGGATGAATACGCCGGCGGACATTATCGACGGGGCGTACTCCTACATTTTTATCATATTTTTGGGAATACCGGCTACATACCTTTATAATATTCTGTCCGGAATTATCCGGTCTCTGGGGGACAGCACCACGCCGCTTATCTTTCTGCTGATGTCCTCGATTATGAATATTTTCCTGGATTTCTTTACGATTCTCGTCCTCCATATGGGCGTAGCGGGAGCCGCATGGGCGACGGTGATCTCCCAGGGCGTCTCCGGCGTTCTCTGTCTGCTCTACATGAGAAAGAAGTTTGCGATTTTAAAGATGCAGGGGGACGAGTGGAAGCCGGATAAGAATGCCATGATGACGCTGTGCGGCATGGGAATTCCCATGGGACTTCAGTATTCCATAACGGCCATCGGAAGCGTTATCTTACAGACCGCGGTCAATTCCCTGGGGTCAGTGGCGGTCGCATCTGTCACGGCAGGAGGAAAGATCAGTATGTTTTTCTGCTGCCCCTTTGACGCCATGGGGGCTACCATGGCTACCTACGGAGGCCAGAATATCGGAGCCAGAAAGCTGGACCGTATCGATAAGGGGATCAAGTCCTGTATTATCATCGGGGCTGTCTATTCGGTGATTGCGCTGGCCGGGCTCTATCTCTTCAGTGATGTGGTGGCGCTGCTGTTTGTGGATGCGGGGGAAGTGGAGATTTTAGCGAATACGAAGCAGTTTCTGGTTGCCAACAGCCTGTTCTATTTCCCATTGGCTCTCGTCAACATCGTGAGATTCATGATTCAGGGGCTGGGGTATTCGAAATTTGCCATCATCGCGGGAGTCTGTGAGATGGCGGCGCGGTCCTTTGTCGGATTCTGTCTCGTTCCGGTCTTTGGATACGCAGCTGTATGCTTTGCCAATCCCATCGCCTGGGTGGCGGCGGATCTGTTTCTGCTTCCGGCCTACCGCCATGTGATGGGGCGTCTGCGCAGGCTTTTGGGCAGAAATAATCAGAATGGGGACGCGGTTACGGCCTCTTAGAAAATATTTTGTAAAATTTAAGATAAATTTGCTCCGGTACAGGCACTGGGAAGATAAGGTGGAATAAACTTAAAGTATAATAAACATAAAAGAGGGGCAATATGGACACTTTATCTTATATGCAGAATGATGCAGATACACCCGTGATTCCGCTGCCAAACCCAGGCGAGGGCGGACCGGTGCCGGATGGAGAAGACGAGAGTAATTTCCCGGTAGCTCCGCTGCCGAATCCAGGCGAAGGCGGGCCTGTTCCTGATTTTGACGAGAGCCAGACTCCGGTGATTCCGCTGCCAAACCCCGGAGAGGGCGGACCGATTCCAACGTTTCCCGAGAGACCGAACAATGGGATCTGGGGTTCAATCATCACCGTTTTCCCGAGACCGATCATTCCCTGTTACTTCTGCAATACCACTCAGTACGGCGTCGTACGGTTCTTAAATGCCGCCGCCGGATATAATCCATTCATAATTTACATCAACAATCAGATGGTGGTAAACGGTCTGGACAACGCGGAGGTCAGCCAGTACGGCCGCGTATCCGCCGGTATGCAGACCGTCACCGTATCGGGACAGAACGGCTACGTCTACATCCAGAAGCAGATCAACGTACCGTTAAACGGCGCAATCACTGTAGCCATCATCAATACAAATACCGGTCTGGACTTAATGGAGATCACGGATATGAACTGCAACGGCGGAGTGAATACAGGATGCTTCCGCGTATGCAACTTATCCAATACGAACCGCAGCGTCAACGTCACGCTGAACGGCGGCGCGGTTACCTTCCGTAACGTGAATTACCGCGAAGTGACCAGCTTCCGATATCTGCCGGCCGGATACTATACGGTTTCCGTCTCCAACAGCTCGGCGTTTGCGGGAAGCCCGCTTCTGACCTCCAATATCTATATCAGGGGAAATGTCTCCTATACACTCTATGTGTTTAACTGGAACAATTCTCAGGATGCGATCAGGATTCTGATTGTGGAAGACAGACGAAATTAATGGATGACTCCTGTTACTGCTTTTTTAGCACCTCCGGTTGACAAACCGGGGGTGTTCGTGTATACTAGGTGTATTAGATGTATTAATACAGTATAGGAGGTGCCATATGATTCTGCTGGATTACAAAGACCGCAGACCGATTTACGAGCAGGTCGTGGAAAAGCTGCAGGACCTGATGATATGCGGTGTTCTGGAACAGGACAGCCAGCTTCCGTCGGTCAGGAGTCTGGCCACGGATTTGTCCATTAATCCCAACACGATACAGCGGGCTTATGCGGAGCTGGAGCGACGCGGCTTTATTTACTCCGTAAAGGGGCGGGGAAGCTTCGTATCGGATACGAGTTCCATCAGGGCTTTAAAGGTGAGCGAGCTGCGGAAAGAGCTGGGCGGCTGGCTCGGTGAGGCGAGGAACGCAGGGGTGACGGAGGATAAGGTTCACTGCTGGGTCGCCGAGGACTGGAAGGGACAAAAATCTATGGTAAGGGAGGAAGAGCAGCGTGATAAAAGCGGAGAATCTGACGAAACGGTTTGATGATATGATTGCCGTGGATCATATTAATGCAGAAATTAAGGACGCCTCCGTGTTCGGTTTAATCGGGACGAACGGGGCGGGGAAGAGCACATTTTTAAGGATGATGAGCGGCGTTTTAAAACCCGATGAGGGAAGCGTCACGATCGATGGGAAGAATGTATTCGAGAGGGAGGACGTCAAGCAGCGGTTCTTCTACATATCGGATGAACAGTATTTTTTCAGCAATGCGACTCCGCTGGAGATGATGGAGTTCTACAGCCGTGTCTATCCGAAGTTTGATAAGAACAGATTTCACAAGCTGCTGTCTGGTTTCGAATTAAACGGCAGGAGAAAGGTCAATACATTTTCCAAGGGTATGAAGAAGCAGCTGTCTGTGATCTGCGGAATCTGTGCGAATACGGATTATCTGTTCTGTGACGAGACGTTTGACGGCCTGGATCCTGTGATGAGGCAGGCGGTGAAGAGCATATTTGCAGGCGACATATCGGAGCGGAATCTGACTCCTATTATTGCTTCCCATAATCTGCGGGAGCTGGAGGATATCTGTGACCATGTGGGACTCCTTCACAAGGGAGGAATCCTGCTGTCCAAGGATTTGGATGATATGAAACTCAATATTCATAAGATTCAGTGCGTATTGAGAGAGGGAATGGACGCGGATGATCTGGTGGCATTCGACCGGCTTAAGACGGAGCGGCGAGGAAAGCTTATAACCATCACCGTGAGGGGAAGCCGGGAAGAGGCGGAATCTTTGATGGAGTCCTATCGTCCGGTATTTTATGAGATTATTCCATTGTCCCTGGAAGAGATATTTATCAGTGAGACGGAGGTGGCAGGATATGACATCAAAAAACTTATTCTTTAATCTGATGAAAGAGGACTTGAAGCGGCGCCTCTGGGCGGTGGCTCTCACCTTCTTAACCTTCTTCTTTGCGCTGCCGGTGGCTACGGCTTTGAGTCTCAGCGGCAGCAGAAACATGGAGGAAACGTACTACGGCCTGATGTATGGCGCCCGGTCGATCCTCGGCTTTCAAAATGGATTCATAGCAGTGATTATCGTGCTGCTGTCACTGATTCTGGGCGTGACCAGTTTTTCCTGGCTGCATTCCAGAAAAAAAGTGGATTTCTACCACTCGCTTCCGGTAAAGCGTGAAAAACTGTTTTTTGTGAATTATCTGGACGGAGTGCTGATCCTGTTTTCTACATATGCGGTCAATTTACTGCTGGGCTTACTGGTTGCCCTGGTGAACGGAATCGTCCCCGGGGACATCGTCCCGGAGGCTTTGGGGGCGTTTGGCTTCCTTCTGCTTCACTTTATCATGCTGTATTCCGTGACCGTGCTGGCCATGGTGATGACCGGCAATATCCTGGTGGGAATCCTGGGAACCGGCGTGTTCCATCTGTATTTTCCGGCGCTGCTCCTGCTTCTGGATGCCCTGTATCAGGAATTCTTTAAGACCAGCTATAACGGCGGAAGCAGTATCACATACAAGCTGCTCGATAAATGCTCTGCGCTGACGCTGTATATCAGCAACTATTCGGCATTTATGGATGGGGCGAAGAGCGGAAGCCTTATATTAAGGATTTGCGCAGTGATTCTCATCATCGTAGCGGTAACGGCGGCAGCGGTTCTGCTTTACCGTGTGAGAGGTTCGGAGGCGGCTGGAAAGGCTATGGCGTTTAAGGTAAGCCAGCCAGTTATCCGCATTCCGATTGTAATCCTCTCCGCACTCTGTGGTGGACTGTTCTTCTGGTATCTGCATGACAGTATCGGATGGGCGGTGTTTGGACTGGTCTGCGGCCTGCTGCTGTCACACTGTATAATCGAAATCATTTACCACTTTGATTTCCGGAAGCTGTTCTCCAGCAGGATTTCCATGGCGGTGTGTGCACTTGCCGCGGCGCTGATATTCTGTGGGTTCCGCTTTGACTTATTTGGCTACGACAAGTACATTCCGAAGCAGTCGGATCTGGAATCCGTGGCAGTCTCCCTGACGAATATGGAGTACTGGGTGGACTACGGAAGTGCGAAAATGGACGATGAAGAAGATTATTACTGGGATTACGAGTCTTCCGACACGTACATCTTCTCCCGTATGCAGCTTACCGATATGGACACGGCGCTGACTCTCGTCTCCAAGGCGGTCAGCCAGGTGGAAAAAGAGAAAAAGCGTCAGTATCAATGGGATTCTGAGGATGGAGATCATTACGTCAGCTTCTCTGTGAAGTTTAAACTGAAGAATGGCAGAGAAGTGTACCGTTCCTATGCTGTTTACGGTGATGAGGAGTACGATCTCATCAGGAAGATCTATGACAGCCGGGATTACCGCATGGCGGCTTATCCGGTGATGGAACAGACTCCGGAGAATACAGGAAAGATTAAGGTAGCACAGAACAGCTGGACCGGAGAGGTGACCCGTGGCAGCAGCAAAGAGGGGACGGATTACGTCGATCTGATACTCCGAACCTATCAGGAGGAGATGGCAGGCCTGACTTCAGACGTGATGGAGCAGCAAAATCCGATCGCCCAGATTCAGTTTATGACTGACGTACAGGTGCAGGCGGAAAAATCAAAGGAGAAGAACGGTTATTCCTGGAGATACAACAATGTGACGGACAGGGGCTACTACCCGGTATACCCGTCCTTTCAGAAGACCATCGGACTGCTGGAGGACTGCGGCATCAGGCTGACTACTGTGACCGATACGGGTGAGGTGATAAGAGCCGATATTGACCTCTTTCAGCTGACGAAGAAGGACGACTCAAGATACTATGACAAGGATATCACTTCCCAGATTATAATTACGGATAAAGAGGAACTGGCGGCTCTAATGGAGACGGCCAGACTGGATGATTATTCGAATATGAACCCATTCTGTGAAAGGGATGATCGGATCACCTTTGAAGCGGTGGTGAAAAGCAGCAGCGGGCAGATCAGCCACGAGTACAGCATCCGGAGAGCAGATTTGCCGGAATTCTTAAAGGCTGACTCGGAGCGTATTAACTTAGAAGTGGAAACAGTCTCTGATTGACTTTTTCCTCCAATGACGATAAAATAGTAAAAGTGACAAGTCAAAGGAGGAACTACGTATGGCATTTTTGGAAGAATTGGGAAAGACCCTTACGGATACCGGTAAAGAAGTGGCCACAAAGGCAAAGGCACTTACGGAGACGATACAGTTAAAGACGCAGATCAGCACGGAGAAGACGAAGCTGGAGGAAGCCTATGCCGCCATCGGACGGATCTATTATGAATCCAACCGTGAGCCGGAAGAGGCCTATGCCAAGGTATACGATGCTGTCAAGGCGTGCAGGGAACGGATCGCAGCCCTGGAGATTGAACTGACCCAGAGCGAAGGCAGCCGGATCTGTGCGGTCTGCGGCGCAAAGGTTCCGAAGGATTCCTTATACTGCGGCAAATGCGGTGCTTCGATTAAGGAAGAAGCGGCGGAAAGCGAAGACGTGGATGCTGCTGCGGAAGAACAGGCGGCTTCAGAGGAAGAAGCTGAGCGCCCGGCCGGCGTTCCTGCGGCGGAAGAAGACGCATTTGTTCCGACGGAAGAGTATTAAACATAATCAAAAAGAGTGAAGGTATCAGGAGTGCTGTGCGGGAGACCGTATGGCACTCTGTTTTTTTGTCAGGTTCATAGCCCGTTTTTAACATTTTTCCTAAATTTTGCAAACAGGTATGTAAATTTCAAGTAAAGTGTGGTAGACTAAATCCGATTCTAAAGAAATGAAGTACGATGAGGTACAAAGGAGATCCGCCATGAAGGCATATGGGAAACGGCTGGGGAAGATTGTGATTCTGGCAGCTGTTTTAAATTTTTTGATCGAGTTTATCAGCAGGAAGTCGTTTGCAGTGCTTTTGGCCTATGTGTTGGAAAGTCCGCTGGTCTTCCTTTTGAATACATGCATTATCGCCCTGCCGTTTACGGTGCTGTTTCTTACGAGGCGCAGGGTGTTTGTGGCAATCGTGCTGTCGATTGTCTGGCTGGGAATGGGAGTCGTGAACGGGATACTCCTGATTTTCCGGACGACTCCGTTTACAGCGGCGGATTTCAGGCTGATCAAGTACGCGGCTAATATTGCGACCACGTATTTCACCTGGATGCAGCTGGTTATGATAGCGGTGGCCCTGGTGGTGGTGACGGTCTTCTGCGTGTTTGTGTGGCGGATTGCACCGGTCGGCCGGGAAAAGGTCAATTACGTCAAGGGCTCGGCGGTTGTGGGGATCAGCGCGGCGGTGGTTCTGGGACTGACGACAGCTGCCATGAACACCGGGCTGGTGGCGGTGCGTTTCGGCAATATCGGAGCGGCGTTTCAGGCATACGGGTTCCCCTACTGTTTTGCCAATTCCATGTTCAACACGGGAATCTCCAAGCCGGAAGACTATGGTACGGAGACGATCGAGGTGATTAAGGCGGAGGAGCTGGTTCCGGAAAATACATATGCGGTCTCGGCCAGTACGAAGCCGAATGTCATTATGATCCAGCTGGAGTCCTTTTTCGACCCGCTTCTGTGGAAGAAGAATCCGGTGACGGGCAATCCGGAATCCGGTGGGGCGGAAAATTATGATCCCATCCCATTTTTCCACCAGCTGCAGAAAAATTATCCCCATGGATATTTGAATGTGCCTTCCGTAGGTGCGGGGACGGCCAATACGGAATTTGAAGCCATCACGGGTATGAATCTGGATTTTTTCGGACCGGGCGAGTATCCTTATAAAACCGTGCTGAAAAAGACCTCCTGCGAGAGTGTGGCCTTTGATTTAAAGAATCTGGGCTACTCGGCCCACGCCATCCACAACAACGAGGCGACCTTCTATGACAGGAACAATGTGTTCGCGCAGATCGGGTTCGATACGTTTACGCCTATTGAATACATGAACAATATCGAGAGAAATCCGGCCGGTTGGTGCAAGGACAAGATCCTGGTGAAGGAGATTATAGGGACGCTGGATTCCACAGAGGGGCCTGATTTTATCTATACCATATCGGTGCAGGGCCATGGAAAGTATCCGGATTTTAAGTATTACTGTGAACAGATCAGTGAGATGGATGATTTTATCCGTTCACTTGTCAATACCCTTCGCACGAGGGAGGAACCCATCGTACTTGTGATGTACGGAGACCACCTTCCCAGCTTTGAATGGACGGAGGATGAGATGATCAACAAATCCCTGTATCAGACGGAGTATGTGGTCTGGAACAACATGAATCTTCCGAAGAAGAAGGTGGATGTGGAGGCGTATCAGCTGGCCGCCCACGTACTGGATATGCTGGGGATTCATGAGGGAACCATGATGCGGTTCCATCAGAACTATCTGGATGGCGGCATGGAGGATGAGGAGACGTATCTGGCCGATATGAAGGCGCTGGAATACGATATCCTGTACGGAGACAGGGAGGTGTACGGCGGGGAAAATCCCTACCAGACCACGGATTTACAGATGGGAATCGATCCCATCACCATTGATGATATTGTGTATAACGATTCCAATATTCTGGTGTACGGTGAGAATTTTACACCGTATTCCAAAATCTGCCTGGACGGAAAGGCGGTGGAGACCACATTCGTGTGGCCGGAACTGATCATTGCCAGGAATATTCCGGAGAAAAAAGTCACGGATGCCGATATTACGGTTTGGCAGATTGGAAGGGACAAGATTCCGCTGGGAGAGGGAGTCAGGGAAAAGGGGAAAGAATCATGAGCGACGACAGGGAATTGAAGGCAGTGTGCCGGGCATTTGAGAATAACGGAAATATACCCAGGGAGTATACCGGCTTTGGCAGAGATATATCACCGGAATTTGAGTTAAAGAATCTCTGTGAGAATGCGGTTTCGATTGCCGTGATTATGGATGATCTGGATATCCCGTTTATCCCGGCTTATAATCACTGGCTGATCTGGAATCTTCCGGCAATGGCCGTGATTCCGGAAAATATCCCCTGTGGAGCGGTTGTAAAAGAACTGGGAAATGCCGTGCAGGGGCGCGGGTATGGAAAAAACAGATACCGGGGACCGAAGCAGCCTGTTTTTGTGAGAAATACGCACAGATATGTTTTTCGGTTTTACGTCCTTGACTGCCTTCTTCCGCTGGAGGAAACTGCGGGGAAAAAGGAGCTGCTGAATGCGATGGAAGGGCATGTGCTGCAAAAAGGGGAGCTGTGCGGGAAGTATAAGCGGGGGAGGTAGGAGAGGAAACAGGCTGGAAATCGGTCGAAGATCAATCTGTTAAAAAAAGAATGCCTGAAGCAAACCCAGGGATCATACGTTGATCCTGTCTGCTTCAGGCATTCTTTTTATTGCGATCCGTATTTAAATTTTAATCAACTCGTATTCCTTATTTCCAAGACCGATTTTTACGCCGTGTTCTACTGCGGTTTTCCAGTTGGTATCCGGGTGAACGTCTGTAAAGTGGTCGTGGTGCTCGCTGCCGTGCTTTTCCAGAATGCTTCCCGCAATAACCGGCTGGCTGTTGACGGCGTCCACACAGGCCATATCGAGGGCCACCGGATCGAAGGAGGCGAACATGCCGACATTGGGAATAATCGGGATATCGTTCTCGGAGTGGCAGTCACAGTTTGGTGAGACGTCTGTAACGAGGCTGATATGGAAGCAGGGGCGGTCCTTCACGACTGCATACGTGTATTCCGCGATCTTGCAGTTTAAGATGTCGTTGGACTCATCACAGTCTGTCTCCACGGCATCTACCGGACAGACTCCGACACAGCGTCCGCAGCCGACACAGCGATTGTGATCGATAGACGCCTTTTTCTCCTGGAAGGAGATGGCTCCGTGCGCACAGTTTTTCTCGCAGGCGTGACAGCCGACACAGGTATCCTGCGCGACGTGGGGCTTCCCGGCGTTATGCATCTCCATCTTGCCGGCGCGGGAACCGCAGCCCATGCCGATGTTCTTTAAGGTGCCCCCGAAACCGGTGCTCTCATGGCCTTTGAAATGGGTCAGGGAGATGAAAATATCGGCATCCATGACGGCGCGTCCGATCTTTGCTTCCTTTATGTAGTCACCATCGATGGGGACCAGAGCCTCATCGGTACCCTTTAAGCCGTCGGCGATCAGAACGTGGCAGCCGGTTGAGAAGGGGGAAAAACCATTCTCGTAAGCGGTGTTGAGGTGATCCAGGGCATTCTTGCGGCTTCCGACGTACAGCGTGTTGCAGTCGGTCAGAAACGGTTTTCCGCCGTTTTCACGTACCAGGTCTGCGACGACCTTTGCGTAGTTGGGACGGAGAAAAGATAAGTTGCCCAGTTCTCCGAAATGGATCTTGATTGCCGCGTATTTGTTCTGAAAATCAATCTGCTCCATGCCGGCAGTTTTAATAAGCCTCTTTAGCTTCTGCGGCAGATTTTCTGAAAATGTGGTGTGAAAATTCGTATAGTAAACCTTTGATTTATCCATGTGCACCTCCTGTGCGTGATTGATAAAATTTTCCATTTAGATATTATACTGTAAATGGGTGAGGAGTTCAAGATGTTTTCTTTGTTTCCGCAACTCCGGCAGCCGGGATATTGAATTATGGAAAATTTTGTGATAAACTAGGGAGAAAATATGACTTAACAACACAGGAGGAAGAATCATGAGCCAGAATAAGCGTTCCAGAGAGACAGTTTGTATTCAGGGCGGATGGCAGCCGAAGAGCGGAGAACCCAGAGTACTTCCGATCTATCAGAGTACTACATTTAAATATGATGACAGCGATAAGATGGGCAGACTGTTCGATCTGGAGGACGAGGGATATTTCTATACCCGCTTAGCCAATCCGACGAACGACGCGGTAGCATCGAAAATATGTGAGCTGGAGGGCGGCGTGGCCGCGATGCTGACATCCTCAGGACAGGCAGCGTCATTTTTCTCTATTTTAAATATCTGCGGGGAGGGAGATCACGTGATCAGTTCTGCGGCAATCTACGGCGGAACGACCAATCTCTTTACCGTGACACTTAAGAAACTTGGAATTGATTCGACTCTGGTGGATCCGGATGCGACAGAGGAAGAGCTGGAGAAGGCATTTAAGCCGAATACGAAGGCGGTATTTGGTGAGACTATCGCCAATCCGGCCCTGGTGGTTCTGGATATTGAAAAGTTTGCGAGGGCAGCACACAGACACGGCGTGCCGCTGATTATTGACAATACGTTTGCAACTCCGATCAACTGCCGTCCGTTCGAGTGGGGCGCGGATATCGTGACCCATTCTACCACAAAGTACATGGA
>NZ_JBKVCZ010000127.1:15908-18544 GCF_046966825.1 Hungatella sp.
CAACCTGCGTGGGCGGCTGCATCGTGGACAGCGGCAATTTTGACTGGGAAGCGAATGCGGAGAAGTTCCCCGGACTTACCACTCCGGATGAATCTTATCACGGCATCGTTTATACACAGAAATTCGGAAAGATGGCCTATATTATGAAAGCGACGGCTCAGCTTATGCGTGATCTTGGCTCTATCCAGTCCCCGATGAACGCATTCCTTTTAAATCTTGGCCTGGAGACGCTGCATTTACGTGTGCCGCGCCACTGTGAGAACGCGCTGCGCGTGGCGGAATACTTAAAATCCCGCGATGACGTGGAGTGGGTGAACTATCCGGGATTAAAGGGAGACAAGTACTATGAACTGGCTCAGAAGTACATGCCGGACGGAACCTGCGGCGTAATTTCTTTTGGACTGAAGGGGGGACGCGACGCGGCCGTTACATTTATGGACCGCCTGAAGCTGGCCGCCATCGTGACTCATGTTGCGGATGCGCGTACTTCCGTGCTTCATCCGGCAAGCCATACCCACAGACAGCTGACCGATGAGCAGCTGGTGGACGCGGGCGTGGATCCTTCTATGATCCGCTTCAGTGTTGGGATTGAGAACGTGGATGATATTATTGAAGATATCCGCCAGGCACTGGAATAGAGTCACATCTTGTATAATGTGTAATGATTTATACAGGAGAGGAGACAAAGGATGAAGAAGGCTAGAAAACTTTTGAGGATCATATTCGGGCGAACTGCGTTTGTGGTGATGTCACTGCTGCTGCAGATATCGATACTGCTTGCAGGTTTCCGCTTCCTGAGTCATTACATGGTCTATATTTACGGAGGATTTACGCTGCTCAGTGCATTTGTGATCCTCTATGTCGTAAATAAAGATGAGAATCCAAGCTTTAAGCTGGCGTGGATCATTCCCATTACGGTGATTCCCGTGTTCGGCACGCTGCTCTATCTCTTTCTGGAGCTGCAGTGGGAAGGGAAGATCATTAACAGGAGGCTGCGGGAGAATATCTCAGATACGCAGCCGTATCTGAAACAGAATCCCCGTTATATGGAGCAGCTGGCAAAAATAAGCAGGAGCAACGCGAATCTGGCCGCCTATATCGAGAACTCCGGCAGCTATCCGGTCTACGGCAACACCAATGTGAAGTATTATCCGGTAGGCGAAGAGATGTTCGAGGACATGAAGAAGGAGCTGGAGAAGGCGAAACGCTTCATTTTCATGGAATATTTTATTGTGGAACGCGGGGAGATGTGGGACAGCATCTTAGAGATTCTGGAGCGCAAGGTGCAGGACGGCGTGGAAGTCCGGTTTATGTATGACGGCATGTGCTGCCTCGTCCTTCTCCCGTACAGCTACCCCAGGGAATTGAGGACTAAGGGCTTAAAGGCCAAGATGTTCGCGCCGATCAGACCGGCCCTGTCCACCTACCAGAATAACCGGGACCACAGAAAGATCCTGGTGATAGACGGACACACGGCATTTACGGGCGGCATTAACCTGGCGGATGAGTATATCAACAGGAAGGTGCGTTTCGGCCACTGGAAGGATACCGGCATCATGGTGAAGGGCGACGCGGTCACCAGCTTTACGATGATGTTTCTCCAGATGTGGAATATTACGGAGAAGGAGCCGGAGGATTACGGCCGGTATCTGAGGGATCCGGAATTTTTCTATCCGCCGGAGCTGTCCATGGAGGGCTTCGTGATCCCGTACGGCGACAGTCCCCTGGATCAGGAGACCGTGGGAGAGCTGGTGTACCTCGATATCATCAATACAGCCAGAAACTACGTGCATATTATGACGCCGTATCTGATTCTCAACTACGAACTGGTACAGGCCCTGCAGTTTGCGGCCAAGCGCGGCGTCGAGACGATCATCATTATGCCCCATATTCCGGACAAGGAGTACGCGTTCCTGCTGGCCAAGGCGCATTATGAGGAGCTGATCCGTGCGGGTGTGCAGATTTACGAGTATACGCCGGGCTTTGTCCATGCCAAGGTCTTTACCAGCGATGACGAGAAGGCGGTGGTCGGCACGATCAATATGGATTACAGAAGCCTGTATCTGCACTTTGAGTGTGCGGCCTATATTTACCGCAACGAGGTGATTAAGGATGTGGAGAGGGACTTTAAGGAGACGCTGGCCAAGAGCCAGGTAATCACTCTGGAGGAGTGCCGGCACTATCCGTGGTATAAGAAGTTTGCGGGGCGCGTGCTGCGGCTGTTTGCACCGCTTATGTAGAACCGCGTGCGGCCGCTTCTAAAGGAAGCTGGCCGCCGCGTACAGAATGAGAAAAAACGCTATATTGACTGCGGTGAACACTGCCAGATAATGGGAAACCTTATCTGGCAGTTCTTTTATGTAGAATTTCAGAGAAATCAGGCTGGCCAGCGAGGCGATCGGTGTTCCCAGACCGCCCAGGTTCGTCCCGAGCAGGAGCGGTTTCCAGTCGTTAGTAAAACCGGAGAGGAGCACTGCCGCCGGAACATTGCTGATAAACTGGCTCGTCAGAGCGGAGAACAGCACCGGATTCCGGTTCAGAATCTCTCCCATAAAGCGCTTTAACCAGTCGAGCCGCCCCATGTTGCCTGCGAACAGGAAGAAGCAGACGAAGGTGAGGAGCAGAAGGTAATCCGC
>NZ_JBKVCZ010000128.1:0-18251 GCF_046966825.1 Hungatella sp.
GGAAGGATCTACTATTACGGTGCGGCGAAGGCGGATATACTGAGCTTTAAATCTCATTCCCTGATCGGAATCCGCACGGATGGCAGCGACCGCCGGGTAGCCGGGATCGACTACTCGGTTTGCAGGGGGCTGTCCTACGACAACGGCTATCTCTATTATGAAGGCTGGAAAAATGCCATGGAGTTCCCGCGCCCGATTTACCGCATGAAGCCTGATTTCAGTGAGATAACAAAGCTGGGAGATTTTAACGGAAACCTGATATCCGTGGTGGATGGAACCTTCTATCTGTTAAGCGCGGAAAAACCAGCCATCGTGCTGACGCGGGAAGGCCGCTTTGATGAGGTCATGTATTACGATAAGTGCGGATACGACGCGAAGAACTATGAGTGCGTGGCGGCGTCCGCGGCCGACGGGAAGCTTGCGATGAAGTTCGTGAATCTGTCGGAGAACGGGGAGTATGTGAATTATGAGATTCCGATGGCGGCGGGGGATTTGTGGAAGAAGACGCCTGTTAAAAAGAAATAGCAGAAAGAAGCAGTAGCCTGGAAAACGGGTTATCTGCTTCTTCCTTTTTGTATACTGATATATTTCTCTCTATTTTTACGAAAGGTATCCCTTCATGCTTTTGAGTGCGTTTTTTTCCAGACGGCTGACCTGGGCCTGGCTGATGTGAATCTCCTCGGCTACCTCAGTCTGGGTCTTTCCCTCGAAGAAGCGCATGTCGATAATGTGGCGTTCCCGTTCGGGAAGGCGTTTCATGGCTTCATTTAAGGAGATGTCCTCCACCCAGTTTTCCTCCAGATTCTTTTTGTCGCTGATCTGGTCCATGACGAAGAGTGGATCACCGCCGTCGGAATATACAGGCTCGTACAGGCTGACAGGGCTCTGAATGGCATCCAGAGCATAGGTGATGTCCTCCTTGCTGACGCCGATTTCATTGGCGATTTCCATGATGGTAGGCTCTTTTAAGTTTTTCTTCATGAGATTTTCTTTTGCATAGATGGCTTTATAGGCGGTGTCGCGTAAGGAACGGCTGACACGGATCGAATTGTTATCCCGAAGATAGCGGCGTACCTCGCCGAGTATCATGGGAACGGCATACGTTGAAAAGCGTACGTTCTGTGTAATGTCAAAATTGTCAATGGCTTTGATCAGGCCGATGCAGCCAATCTGGAACAAGTCGTCCACATTTTCGTTACTGCCTGAAAAACGCTGTATGACACTGAGAACCAGTCTTAAGTTACCCTTAATATATTCCTCTCTGGCTTCCATATCGCCATCCAGGATCCTCTTAAATAAGGCTTCTTTTTCTTCGTTGTTTAAAAGGGGCAGCTTTGAAGTGTTAACGCCGCAGATCTCTACTTTGTATACAGGCATGTCTTTCCCTCCGCATCATTCTTTTTAGTCATAAAGGAATGATGTACTTATTCAGAGGCTTTTATACGATGCCAGATTTAAATTTTATTTCCATTTTCTGGCGGCGGTCCGCAAAGTGCCTGTTTATCGCATTGGCTCATACATCAGGTGCGCAGATGAGCCAGTGAATGTTTGCGGTCCGCCGCGTGAGCTGCGGATTTTATTTGTTTTTTTCGTAAAGAATGAGGAGACCTTTTAATAAAAGCGCCTCATCGTAATTGATTTTATGACGGCAGAGCGGGAGGACGGAAGGGGCCAGACCGCCCGTGGCTACAAGGCTTGCGGCCTGGCCCAGCTCTTCTTCCATGCGGTCGATGATGCCGTCAATCATGGCGGCATTGCCATAGAGAATACCGTTTTTCATGCAGTCGATGGTGTTCTTGCCGATGACCCGGGCCGGTCTGTTTAAACCGATGTAGGGAAGCTGGGCCGCGCGGCTGCTCAAAGAATCCAGAGAAACCCGGAGCCCCGGGAAAATGATGCCGCCCGTATAGTTGCCCGCCCTGTCAATGACGGACATGGTGGTGGCGGTTCCCATGTCGATGATAATAATGGGAGACGGGTAATCCTTAAGCGCGGCCACGGCGTCAACAATTAAGTCGCTCCCCACGGTCTTCGGATTATCCATGATGATATTAAGTCCCGTTTTCATGCCCGAGCCAACCAGCATGGGCGTCTTACCGGTGATTTTCTTAACTGCAGAGAGCACCACGTCTGTCAGCGGCGGAACGACGGAAGAGACCACGGCCCCTTCAATCGAGGAAAGCGGCAGGTTATGGATTGCCATAATGTCTTTGATATTAACTGCGTATTCCAGGTCTGTCTTCCCCAGGTTCGTGGTGACACGCTCCACAAACCAGGTGCGGTTGTCATCAATACCGCCGATTACAATATTGCTGTTTCCCATGTCAATTGCTAAAATCATAAAGGGAACTCCTTTCCAAAATTTAGAGGTTATGGTATACTATGAGCACTTAGTGAGGTTTTTCACGAACTTAGTGCGAGTCATACCTGAGTACTTAATGAGGTCTTTCACGAATTTAGTACGAATGGTATACTATGAGCACTTAGTGAGGTTTCTCACGAACTTAGTGCGAGTCATACCTGAGTACTTAATGAGGTCTTTCACGAATTTAGTACGAATGGTATACTATGAGCACTTAGTGAGGTTTTTCATGAACTTAGTTAGGTTTTTCACGAGTTTACCACATTTTAGGCAAAATAACAATGTAGGCAGAAATAAAAAGAAGCGAGGCAGGAGACGTTTATGCTGAAAGGAAAACATGTTGTTCTGGGAATTACGGGAAGTATCGCGGCATACAAGACGGCCGGACTGGCAAGCATGCTGGTGAAAAAGGGCTGCCATGTCCATGTACTGATGACAGAGAATGCGACTAATTTTATCAATCCGATCACGTTTGAGACATTGACAGGAAATAAATGCCTTGTAGATACCTTTGACCGGAATTTTGAATTCAGCGTGGAGCATGTGGCGCTCGCCAAGCAGGCGGACGTGGTGATGATTGCCCCGGCTTCCGCCAACTCCATCGCAAAGCTGGCTCACGGGCTGGCCGATGATATGCTGACGACGACCGTGCTGGCCTGCCGCTGCAGGAAGATCATTGCACCGGCCATGAACACGAATATGTATGAAAACCCGATTGTTCAGGATAATATAAAGATTTGTGAAAAGTATGGGATGAAAGTGATAAAACCGGCGGTGGGTTACTTGGCCTGCGGCGATACGGGAGCGGGAAAGATGCCGGAGCCGGTCGAGCTGTTCGACTACATTGAACAGGAGATCGGGGCGCAGAAGGATCTGGAGGGAAAGAAGATTCTCGTCACAGCGGGCCCAACGAGAGAGGCGATTGATCCGGTCCGCTATATCACCAACCATTCTACCGGCAAGATGGGCTATGCCGTCGCTAAGGCCGCGGCTCTGCGAGGGGCCGATGTGACGCTGGTGACCGGAAAGACAGACACGCCCAAACCGCGTTTCGTAAAGCTGATCGAGATCCAAAGCGCCGCAGATATGTTCGAGGCGGTGACGGCAGCGGCGGCGGAACAGGATATTATCATTAAGGCGGCGGCCGTGGCGGATTACCGGCCTAAATCAGTGGGCACGGAAAAGACGAAGAAGACGGAAGGAGATATGGCGATCGAGCTGGAGCGGACCGATGACATTTTAAAATGGCTGGGCGCGCACCGGAGGGAAGGCCAGTTTCTCTGCGGATTTTCCATGGAAACCCAGAATATGCTGGAGAATTCCAGGGTGAAGCTGGATAAAAAGAATATTGACATGATTGTGGCAAATAATCTGAAGGTGGAAGGCGCCGGCTTCGGCACCGATACGAACGTCGTGACCATCATCACGAGAGAGCGGAATCTGGAGCTGGAGAAGATGACGAAGGAAGAGGTCGCCGACCGGCTGCTGGATGAGATACTTGCCGTATCAGCAGATAAATAAAATGGAATGACAAAGGGGAAAATCATCATGAATACAGAGAAAAAAGAAATTATAGTTCCGGGGCAGCTGACAGGACCAGCGCTGCTCACCGGATATCTGATAAAAGAAGTGAGTGTGGCGCCGGACAGAAAGCGGCCGGCTGTGATCGTCTGTGCCGGAGGCGGATACTGGCAGAGATCGGATCGGGAGAGTGAGCCCCTGGCGCTTCAGTTTATGGCCATGGGATGCCATGCCTTTATTCTCGACTACAGCGTTGCCCCGAACCATTTCCCAACCTCTGTGAGAGAGCTTGGGGAAGCGGTTGCCTATATCAGGGAACACGCGGCAGAGTGGAAGGTCGATCCGGCAAAGATCATCGTGTGCGGTTCTTCCGCTGCGGGCCATCTGGCCTGCAGTCTCGGCGTATTCTGGGACAATGAGCTGGTATATGATGCGATCGGCAGAACACCCGCACAGATTCGCCCGGATGGCCTGATCCTGTGTTATCCGGTCATTACAGGCGGCGAGTACGCGCACGTGAACTCCTTTAAGCGTCTGCTAGGGGACGATGTGACCCAGGAACAGAGAGACGCGGTTTCCCTGGAGAATTTTGTGACGGAACAGACGCCGAGGGCATTTATCTGGCATACGTATACGGACGAAAACGTTCCAGTGGAAAACAGCCTGCTTCTGGCAGCCGCTATGAAACGAAAGAATGTCAACTTTGAACTTCATATCTATCCCACCGGCGGCCACGGACTTTCTCTGGCCGACGAGGAGACGGCCGGGAACGGCTTCCAGGTGGTGGAACAGTGCCAGAGCTGGATTCCTCTCGTGAAAATGTGGTTGAAGCATTTCGATGCGTCCTGTTAAAGAGGAATGTCCGCTTCACCACATGAATCTTGACTTTGTAATGGAATAATAATACAATAAAAAAGATTGACACGTAAAATTGGAGGAAACATTTTGTCGAATATAACTGAAGAAATAAAGAAGAGAAGAACCTTTGCCATCATTTCCCACCCCGATGCCGGTAAGACGACATTGACGGAAAAGTTTCTGCTTTACGGAGGCGCCATTAATCTGGCTGGCTCTGTTAAGGGAAGAAAGGCGGCAAAGCATGCGGTCTCAGACTGGATGGAGATCGAGAAGGAGAGAGGTATTTCCGTTACCTCCTCGGTAATGCAGTTTAATTACGACGGTTACTGCATCAATATCCTGGATACCCCGGGGCATCAGGATTTCTCGGAGGACACATACCGGACCCTTATGGCGGCGGATTCCGCGGTCATGGTCATAGACGGTTCCAAGGGTGTTGAGGCGCAGACGATCAAGCTGTTCAAGGTCTGTGTCATGCGCCACATCCCCATATTTACCTTTATCAACAAGATGGACCGGGAAGCCAGGGATCCGTTTGAACTGATGGACGAGATCGAGACGGTGCTTGGAATCCGCACCTGTCCGGTCAACTGGCCGATCGGCTGCGGCCATGAGTTCAAGGGTGTCTACGACAGAAACAAGAAGACGATTACCACCTTCCAGGCCGCCATGGGCGGACAGAAGACGGTTGATGCCACTGAGGTACTTTTAGGCGATCCGCAGGTGGACTGGCTGATCGGTGAGGATTACCACCACCAGCTGATGGAGGACATCGAACTGCTGGATGGAGCCAGTGACGAACTGGATATGGATCGTGTCGGGAAAGGGAACTTGTCACCGGTATTTTTCGGATCGGCGCTGACGAATTTCGGCGTGGAGACATTTTTACAGCATTTCCTTCAGATGACGACAACGCCGCTGCCGAGACTGGCGGATAAGGGTGTGATCGATCCGTTTGAAGAGAAATTTTCGGCCTTTGTGTTTAAGATCCAGGCGAACATGAATAAGGCCCACCGCGACAGAATCGCATTTATGCGAATCGTATCCGGGAAGTTTGAGGCCGGCATGGAGGTAAACCACGTGCAGGGCGGCAGGAAACTCCGGCTGTCCCAGCCGCAGCAGATGATGGCTCAGGACAGAAAGATCGTGGAGGAAGCGTACGCAGGCGATATTATCGGCGTTTTCGATCCGGGTATTTTCTCCATCGGAGACACGCTGTGCCTGTCCAATGAGAAGTTTGAATATGAGGGAATCCCCACGTTCGCGCCGGAGCATTTTGCCAGAGTGCGCCAGATGGACACCATGAAGCGGAAGCAATTTATAAAGGGCGTGAATCAGATCGCCCAGGAAGGCGCCATCCAGATTTTCCAGGAATTCAATACGGGCATGGAGGAGATCATCGTCGGAGTAGTCGGCGAACTGCAGTTCGAGGTTCTCACCTACCGTCTGGAAAATGAGTACAACGTGGAAGTCAAGCTGGAGAAGCTCCCGTATGAATACATCCGCTGGATAGAGAATAAGGATGAGATTGACGTGGCGAAGATTCAGGGAACCTCCGACATGAAGCGCATCAAGGATTTGAAGGATAATCCGCTTCTGCTGTTTGTCAACAGCTGGAGCGTGGGCATGGTTCTGGACCGCAATCCGGGCCTGAAGCTCAGTGAGTTCGGTAAAAATTAACGGGTAAATCAATAAGGAGGCAGCAGATATGAGTAAGATTGATGTAGTCAGGGCAGCGATGGTAGAAGCCATGAAGGCGAAAGACAAGCAGAGGAAAGATGCATTATCCATGCTTCTTTCTGCACTGAAGAATTTCGAAATCGATAAAAAGGATCACGAGCCGATTACCGAGGACGAGGCGAATACGGTTGTGAAGAAAGAGATCAAGCAGTCCCAGGAGACCTTTGATACAGCGCCTGCGGACCGGGATGACATCCGCGAGGAGGCGGCTTACCGCCTGTCAGTTTATAAGGAATTTGCGCCCGAGGATATGAGCGAGGAGCAGATCCGTGAGGTAGTGACAGCCGTATTGGCTGAGCTGGAGATCGAAAAGCCGGCGCCGTCAGACAAGGGAAAGATTATGAAAGTCCTGATGCCGAAGGTAAAAGGCAAGGCGGACGGCAAGGCTGTTAATGAGATTCTGGCTTCCATGATGAAATAACACGCGGCTTTACCGCCGCAGGAAAGGATAAGACATGTACAGAAAAGAGATTGAAGAGTTTATCGAGGCACACAGACAGGAGATGCTTGATGACATCTGTACTCTGTGCCGCATTAACAGTGAGAAAATGCCGTATAAAGAAGGCATGCCATACGGTCAGGGAGCATTTACCGCACTGGCTGAGGCACTTTCCATGGCTGAGGCCTATGGCTTCTCCATCACCAATTACGATAATTACGTGGGAACCGCAGACCTGAATGATAAAGAGAGCCAGCTGGATATTCTGGCCCATCTCGATGTCGTTCCGGCAGGAGAAGGCTGGAAGGAAACTGAACCGTTTGAGCCGGTGGTAAAGGGCGATAAGCTCTTTGGACGCGGCACCGCGGATGACAAGGGACCGGCAGTCGCAGCGCTATACGCCATGAGAGCCGTGAAAGAGCTGGGAGTTCCTCTTAAGAAGAATGCACGCCTGATTCTGGGAACCGACGAGGAGTGCGGAAGCTCTGACATTGCGCATTACTATGCGATTGAAAAAGAGGCTCCGATGACCTTTTCACCGGACGGCTCCTACCCGGTGGTCAACACGGAAAAAGGCTCATTAAACGGTCATTTCACCGCTTCCTTCGCTCCGTCTGAGGCACTGCCGAAGCTGGTTTCCGTGGAAGCCGGCATCAAGGTCAATGTAGTGCCGGGAAAAGCCCGTGCTGTGGTTCAGGGAATCGATGTGGATGTAATGGAAAAGGCCGCTGAGGCAGTGACCGGAGAAACAGGAATCCGTTTTGAATTCGAAGTGGAGGAAGATTTTGCGACGATCACAGCCATCGGTGAAGGCGCTCATGCGTCCAAACCGGAAGAGGGCAACAACGCGCTGACAGGTCTTCTTGTCCTGATTCAGAGACTGCCGTTTGCGGCCTGCGAGCAGATCAGTACCATTGGACGCCTTCTGGAACTGATTCCTCACGGCGACACCTCCGGTAATGCTCTGGGAATCGCCATGAGCGATGAGATCTCAGGAGATTTAACGCTGGCTTTCAGCCTGCTTACCATCTCTGACAGCGAGCTGGATGGTACGTTCGACAGCCGATGCCCGATCTGCGCCACAAAAGAGAATGTGCTGGATGTAGCAAAGGCAAAGATGGCGGAAAAAGGCTTTACCCTTCTGAATGACTCCATGAGGCCGCCTCATCACGTGGATGGAGATTCCGAATTTATCAGCACGCTTCTTCGCACCTACGAGGAGTATACAGGCCGTAAGGGCGAGTGTATCGCCATCGGAGGCGGTACCTACGTTCACGAGCTGAAGAACGGAGTCGCTTTTGGCGCCGCCATGCCGGAGACGGATAACCGCATGCACGGAGCCGATGAGTTCGCAGTCATCGAGGAACTCATCGTCAGCGCAAAGATGTTTGCACAGGTAATTATCGATCTCTGTTCCTAAAATCCGTCTGTCAGACGAATTAATACTTGACAAATGGTATGATGTAGCGTAAAATACGCCTCATAAGTTAAAATCCTAGTCGAACTATAGGAATAGGCGAAGGGAGAAACCGCTATGAACCAGTTTAAAGCCATGCAGATGAATATGTACATGATGAACGGCATGATGATGTGCCGTATGTCAATGTGCGTAAAAAATCGAAAATGATATTCATTTGTATGGATTGTGATTGAAGTTTATGGCAAACAGGGAGATTGAATCTTGAATCGCTGTGGTCGCAAGTCTGTGCAGGGCTTGCGGCCTTTTTGTGTAATAGGGAAGTTGCTCCTTTATCGGGTATGCGCACTCCGCGCTGAGGAAGCCTGGCCGCTGAAGCAGCCGTGCTTGTGCGAGCCGGCCTGCCGGATTCGGGCATACCCGTTAAACAGTATGGAAAAGAAAGGAAACGAAAGACATGCAGTCATCAGAACCAATTATTCAGCTGGTGGGGCTGGGCAAGGAGTTTAGGACGTCGGGCGGCCCGATCAAGGCGCTGGACGACATCAACCTAACGATCTGCCAGGGAGAAGTTTTTGGAATTATCGGTCTTTCCGGTGCGGGAAAGAGTACGCTGGTACGATGCATCAATTATCTGGAGGTGCCGACTTCCGGAGAGGTCCTGTTTGAGAACAGGAGCCTGGCGTCCATGTCCAGACGGGATCAGAGAAAGGCGAGACAGTCCATGGGCATGATCTTCCAGCAGTTTAACCTGCTGGCACAGAGAAATGTCATTCAGAATGTCTGCTTTCCGCTGGAGATCGCAGGCGCACCGAAGAAAGAAGCGAGAGAGCGGGCCATGGAGCTGTTAGGGCTTGTAGGGCTTGCGGACCGCAAGGACGCGTATCCGTCTCAGCTTTCGGGGGGACAGAAGCAGAGGGTGGCGATCGCCAGGGCACTGGCTACTAATCCGAAGATCCTCTTATGTGATGAGGCTACCAGCGCGCTGGACCCCAACACCACGAAGTCGATCCTGGCCCTGTTAAAAGAGATTAACAAAACCATGGGCGTTACGGTAGTCGTGATCACCCATGAGATGACCGTCATCGAAGCGATCTGCGACCGCGTGGCCATCATTGACCAGAGCCACATCGCAGAAGTGGGAAGCGTATCGGAGATATTCTCCGAACCGAAATCGAAGATCGGGCGGCAGCTGATCTTAGGAGACGCGGCCGAACAGGCGGCGAGATTTGGAAAGTCCAGGCGGGTGAGAATCTCCTTCGACGGACGTTCCTCCTTTGAACCGGTGTTATCCAATATGATCCTGGCCTGCAAGGTGCCGGTGAATATTATCCACGCGGAGACGCGCGACATAAACGGAACGGCCATGGGACAGATGGTGATCCAGCTTCCCGAGGATGAGGTCGATGCTAACCGGGTGGCCAATTACTTAAAAACAGCCAAAGTACCATTTGAGGAGGTGACGGATTATGACATTTGATGCCGCTACATTCGATATGCTAAAAACAGGAATTTGGGAGACACTGTTCATGACCTTTACTTCTTCCTTCTTTGCCTATCTAATCGGGATTCCGCTGGGAATTATCCTGATTGTGACGGATAAGGACGGACTCCGGCCGATTCCATGGCTTCAGAAGATTCTCGGCCTGGCCATCAACCTGCTTCGTTCGGTGCCGTTTATCATCCTTCTGATCATGGTGATTCCGCTTACGTAAAAGATCGTCGGAACGACGCTGGGCGCCAAGGCGGTGATCCCGCCGCTGGTAATCGCGGCCGCGCCCTATGTGGCGAGAGTCGTGGAGTCGTCCTTCAAGGAAGTGGATGCGGGAGTCATCGAGGCAGCCAAGTCCATGGGAGCCTCCACCGTGCAGATAGTATGGAAGGTGCTCCTTCCGGAAGCGAAGCCTTCCCTGCTTGTGGGAGCCGCGCTGTCGGTGACCACCATCCTGTCCTATTCGGCCATGTCCGGCTTTGTCGGAGGCGGCGGTCTGGGCGATATTGCCATCAAATACGGCTATTACCGCTATCAGACAGAGATGATGTTCGTAACCGTGGCGATTCTCGTTATCATTGTCCAGATCATACAGGAGGCGGGCATGAAGCTGTCCCGCGTCAGCGATAAGCGAATCCGCTAGATCATAGATCATAAAGAAGTAATGGCCGTAAGGCGTTACCATAAAAACGATCACTCGCACGCTATGCGCACGAGTCACCGTAACAATCAAGAGGCGCAGGAAACTGCACAACAAAAAGGAGGAAACAATTATGAAAAAATCACTTTACGTACTGGCTGCCGCGCTGCTTGCAGCGGGAGCACTGACCGCCTGCGGCGGAAACAGCAAGGAGACGAATGCCGAGACGACAACAGCGGCTGTTACAGAGTCCAAGGAGACCGAAAGCGCTGCACCGGCCGATGAGACAACGGCAGCAGCCGGAGAATTAAAGAAGCTGGTGGTGGGAGCATCCCCGGCACCTCACGCAGAGATCTTAAAGGCAGCCAAGGACATTTTAAAGGAAAAGGGTTACGATCTGGTAATCAAGGAGTACACCGATTACGTACAGCCGAATTTGGCGCTGGAATCCGGTGATCTGGATGCCAACTACTTCCAGCACTTCCCATACTTAGAGCAGTTCAACCAGAAAACGGCCGGATCTCGTATCCGCAGGTGCAATCCACTACGAACCGTTCGGAATCTATGCAGGAAAGACCGCTTCCCTGGCAGATTTAGCGGACGGAGCGCAGGTAGCGGTACCGAACGATGTATCCAATGAGGCGAGAGCACTTCTTCTCCTGTCTGACAACGGCCTGATCGAGTTAAAGGAAGGCGTTGGTCTGGAAGCAACAAAGAATGACATTGTAAAGAATGACAAGAACTTAAAGATCATGGAAATCGAGGCCGCACAGCTTCCGCGCTCCCTGGGTGATGTGGACATCGCCGTTATCAACGGCAACTACGCCATCGAGGCAGGCTTAAAGGTGACGGATGCTCTGGTTACCGAGGATTCCCAGTCGATCGCAGCCACCACATACGGCAACGTCGTAGCGGTTCGCGCAGGCGAGGAGAAATCCGACGCGACTCTGGCTCTGATTGATGCGCTGACAAGCGATACCGTAAAGAAGTATATTGAAGACACGTATCAGGGTGCAGTAGTTCCGTTATTCTAAGATATGTAAATGGGAACAGTACCGCCGGATTATTGGCGGGCTGTTCTTTTTTTGGCGAAATGCGGCGGAGCAGGGGTCTGGCGGGCGGCAATCTTTGCTCAGACGTCATTGAAAATCCATATTCTCTGTGGTAAAGTATAACCATATTAAAATAGAAGAGTATGCAGCCCTGCACGGCTGCCGGAGAACCATATGAGGGGATGGAACGAGATACGAAGCCGGATCAGTGACAGCATCCGGGAGATGAAGCATGCGGCGCCGAAAGGTTCCGGAAGAAGACTCAGCTATATGAAGCGTTATTTCCTGAAGATGCTTCTGCTGATCATCATACTGGTGGGCGTTCTGGTGTTCATGATGACCAGGTTCTCCAAGAGCGTGGTGGGGGATGAGATCATCAGCCTGCACCGTTCGATCTTAAACCAGACGATCCGGCAGCCGGCCGAGACCATCCGGAGTCTTAAGGAAAGTCTGGAAAAGATTACGGAAAACACCCGCGTGATCGACTGGATCGTAGGCGGTGAGGGGGACACGGAAGAGATCGACGCGTATATCCGCGATGAGATCTACGGGAATTACAAGAAAGGCAATAAGTTCCGGATCTATATTTACGATCTGGATGAGCTGCGTTATGCCAGTGACTCTCCGGAGCTGCCGGAGGAGGAGGCCAGGGAGGCGCTTAAGCAGGCGGCGCTTCTGGAGCAGAAAAATCCGAAGGACAATCGATATCTGGGCGGGCCGCTGCAGAGCGGGCAGGAGCAGGGACTTTACCGCCACAGCTTTTACCTGACCCAGCCAATTAAGGACCTCTTAAGCGGCAGTGTACGCGGTTATGCCCTGATGCAGTTCAGCGAGGTGGTTCTGTACGATTCCTATTCGGACATGATTGAAAAAGACAGGGATTACTGCATTGTGGACGCGGAAGGCATCGTGCTGTCCGGCAAGAATAAGAACCATATCGGGCTGCCCTACCAGAAAAATGATATCGTCATCGAGAACCGGGAGGCCCTTGGCTCCGGTTATGGGATATCGAAAGCATTTCCGGATAATGTCTATTTCTATGAGAATATCTCAGGAACGGAGTGGTTCCTGCTGGAGAATGCGGATATCCACCATCTCTTTGCGCCGATCGACCGGATGACGTTTTTCTCCTTTCTGCTGCTGGCAGTGTTCGCCGTCTGTTTTCTGCCGGTGACAGCCGTCTCCCTCCGTGTGATATTAAAGCCGATCGACGCCATAAAGAATAAGATGGACATGGTGGCCCGCGGAGAACTTCAGGCCAGGATCGAGGAGGCGGAAAAGGGAAAAGGAGAGCTTTCCGAGATCGCTGATTCCTTCAATTACATGGTCGGGAAGCTGGAGAGCCAGGTCGATGAGATCGGTGTGATGGAACGGAAAAAACATCTGCTGCAGCTGGATTTTTTACAGACGCAGATCAACCCGCATTTTATCTACAATACGCTCAGCTCCATCCGGTTTTATGTGGAGATGGGAAAAAATGAGGCCGCCGAGAAGATGCTGATCGATTTTTCCAAAATACTGAGAAAGACGCTCTCCAGTTCCGAAAAAATGATCAGCCTGAGAGAGGAGCGGGAGACTCTCCTCTATTATATTGACCTCCAGAAGGCAAGATACCGGGACCGTTTCGAGGTGGAGTTTGACATGCCGGAAAATACGCTTTCCTGTATTGTTCCGGATTTTATACTGCAGCCTATTGTGGAAAATGCAATCTTTTACAGCCTACAGAAGAAGCAGGTCTGCCATATCGTAATCAGGAGCTATCTCGATCCTGACGTACATCTGACAGAAAGCAATTTTCAAACACGCCCCAGGACGCTCTGTATCAGTGTAAAGGACGACGGAATCGGCATGGATGAGGATAAATTAAGCACTGTCCTGGATAAGGGCATGAATATGAACAAGGTTGGCCTGCGCAATGTGAACGAGAGATTAAAGCTGAATTTCGGCGAAGAATACGGGATCCGGATCTTAAGCGAGGAAGGTGTGGGAACCGAGGTGATCTTAAGTATGCCGGTAAATATGAGAGGAAAGAATTTAGATGAAAATACTGATAGCGGACGATGAAACACCCATCAGAGAATGGATACAATTCAGCATTGAACGCGGCAATCATCCGGATTTTGAGATAGTGGGAGTGGCGGAAAACGGAAACGATGCCCTGGAACTGGCGCTGGAACACCATGTGGATACAGTGATCACCGATATCAAAATGCCGGGGATGGATGGCCTGATGCTGATGAAGAAGCTTCTGGAAAAGATGCCGTACGTCTCGTTTATCATTCTTACAAACTATGCGGAATTTTCTTATGCCAGGGAGGCCATTACCTATGGAGCCAAGAAGTATTTTTTAAAGTCAGAGCTTCGCGGACAGGACATTCTGGAAGCGCTCTTAGAGATCGAGAGCGAGCGGGCGGCCCTTCTGGAAGCGAAGGAGGAGGACTGCTACTCAAACGGCTATCTCGATATCTTCACCTGCTGCCACCGCCTGGACGACGGTGCCTTTATCCGGTCGTTCTGGCAGAAACACCATTTTATGGAGGAGCTGGACTTCGCCGTCGTGGCGTTGAGAAGCCGGAGCAGTGAAGGACAGAAGGAGAAGCTGGACGGGTTTATCAGGGATCAGAAGCTTCATATTCTGCGGCCGGTGCTGAGAAATGAGAGTATTTACCTGATCCTGCAGGCGGAAAGCGGGGAACTGCTAAAGGAAGCCGTTCAGGCCTTTGTGAGCTACTGGAATGAACGGGAGCCTGGGATCATTGTCTCCAGCCGGAACCTGCACGGAATCGACCGGGTGATGGAAGGAATCGAAGAGGCGGAGCGGATGCTGCAGTATGATTTCTTCTATAAAAAGGGATTCTTTCCGGCGAAAATAGCGGAAAACGGCGAGCGGCTGGAACGGAATACAATTAAAAAGGAATGCCGGAAGCTCTTAAACCGCGTCATGCACGAGGACAGGGATACGCTGAATCAAAATATAGACCAGTGGTTTTCCTTTTTCGATCATGTTCCGTGCCAGGACGTGGGCTGGGCCAAGGAGGCCTGTATGAGTTTCGTTATGGGGCTGGAGGAGATTTTCCTGGAATACTGTAAAAACAGCCAGGAGGAGCCGGAGATCGACAGAGGATGGACCCTCGATAAATGCCGGGAATTCTGCACTTATATCATAGGGGAGCTTTACTCTGATAACTATTTAAACTATTCCCAGAGTGTCAGGGAGGCGATACAGTACATCCACGACAACTACGGGAACCAGGATCTCTCTTTAAAGGAGGTGGCCCAGGCGGTTTACCGGTCGCCGGAATATTTAAGCCGCCGGTTTAAATCGGAGACGGGAAAGAATTTCTCCGTTTATCTGATGCTTTACCGGCTGAATCAGGCGAAGGAGCTGCTGCTCTACACGGATATGCGGATTTATGAGGTTGCGTACGCGGTGGGATATGCCGCGCCGAGCTATTTTTCAAAGGTGTATCACGACTATATGGGAGTGACGCCGGAAATGACGAGATGTCAACAAAGTGACAGAAAGTCAGAATAGTGATAGATAAAAAAGCTGTGGACTGAAAAGAAGTTAAAATACTTCATGACAAAGTACACAGCTTTTATTTATGTTTTAAATGGAAATTAGTACAATATATACATGAAATACAGATGAAAATCTTGAAAAAAGAAGGAGAAGAGCAATGAAAAAGAGGATCGCAGCAGCAGCTATGGCAGTGATAATGGCGGTATCCATGACAGGATGTGCCGGAAAGACGGCAGACACGAAGGGGAGCCCGGAGGCCGCCGGAGCACAGGGAGGCACGGAAGCAGCCGGGACACAGGGAGGCACCGGTAAGGAGACTGCAAAAATCGGCGTGATCTTCGGTACCGGAGGACTTGGCGATAAGAACTTCAATGACATGGCATATGCCGGAATCATGAAGGCGCAGGAGGACTTAGGGATCGAGTTCGACTATGTGGAGCCCAATGCCATCAGTGATTTCGTTCCTCTGGGAAGGCAGTTCTCAGAGACGGAAGAATACGATCTGCTGATTGCTGTCGGTTCCGACCAGCAGGAGGCGGTAAAAGAGATCGCGGAAGAGTTCCCGGATCAGAGGATCGCACTGGTCGATGGAACGGAAGAGATCACCGGTGTGAGCACGCTTCAGACGGAGTGGTGTGAGCAGACCTTCCTTGCTGGCGTTATCGCGGGCCTGGGGACGAAGAGCAGTATGGACAAGGCGAATGCAGATAACGTCATTGGAGTCATCATCGGTGCGGACCAGCCTAATTTAAGAGAGGGCATCGTTGGGTTCACAGCGGGAGCAAAGTATGTGAATCCGGATGTGGAAGTGCTGGAAGGCGTTGTGGGAGCGTTTAACGATCCTGGAAAAGGCAAAGAGATCGGCCTTTCCATGTATAACAAGGGTGCTGACTTTATCCAGTGTATCGCCGGAGCATCCGGTCTGGGCGTGTTTGGCGCTGCAAAGGAAGCGGGACGCTACGCGTTCGGCGTCGGATCGAATCAGAATGCGGAGGACCCGGATTATATCGTGGCCTCTTCGGTCAGAAGCGTTGAAAACATGGTCTATAATGAAGTGAAAAAGGTGATCGACGGAACCTGGGAGCCGGGCCTCCATATGAGCGGCATCAGGGAGGGCGTCGTAGGCTGTGACACGGAAGGCTCCAATGTAGCCATTCCCGAGGAGATTCAGACGGCACTGAAGGATATCAGGGAAAAAATGGTGGCTGGAGAGCTGGTGCCATGTAAGACGGCAGATGAGCTTAACGCCTGGGTGGCTGAAAACCAGTATACGAAGTAGTCGGAATCGATTGGAGGAGACGGCTGATGGTTGTAGTTGAAATGAAAAATATTACGAAACAGTATCCTCTGGTTTTAGCGCTCAATCATGTGGATTTTTCCCTGAAAAAGGGAGAAATCCTCTCTCTTCTCGGAGAGAACGGGGCCGGGAAATCGACGTTGATGAAGATCCTTTACGGAATCTGCAAAGCGGATGAGGGAGAAATCCTGGTGGAGGGGAAAAAGGTAAACTTAAGGACGCCGAAGCAGGCGATTGATCTTGGAATCGGCATGGTGCACCAGCATTTTATGCTGACTCCGGTCTTGAGCGTCACGGAGAATATCGTAGTCGGACAGGAGCCGGTAAATGGAATTCTGTTTGATAAGGCGGCGGCCGAAAAGGAAGTTCAGGAGATGATCGAGCGGTATGGTTTCCACATATCCGCATCTCAGATCGTGAAGGAGCTTTCTGTGGGGGAACAGCAGAAGGTGGAGATATTAAAGGCCATCTACAGGAACGCGAAGATTCTCATCCTGGATGAGCCCACTGCGGTTCTGACTCCGCAGGAGGTCGAGGAGCTGTTTCATATTTTAAGAAGGTTAAAAGCGGCGGGAACCAGCATTATTATTATCACCCATAAGCTGAAGGAAACGTTGGAGATTGCTGACAGCATCAGCGTGCTGAGAGATGGCAGGATGATCGAGTCGGGTGTCTCCACCATAGGAGCGACTCCTGACAGTCTGGCCCAGATGATGGTTGGCCGAGAGGTGGAGCTGGGAATTCGGAGGAAGAGCGAGTGCGTTGGGGATACCAGGCTCGCGGTGCGGGATATTACGCTGAAGGAAAAGGGAAGAACCTTACTAAATCATGTGGGCTTTTAACTGAAAAGGGGAGAGATTCTGGGTATTGCGGGAATCGAAGGAAACGGGCAGACGGAGCTGATCGAATGTCTGACAGGGATTCGTAATCCTGACGTTCTGGACATGGAAAAGGACGGGGAGAAGATTTCAGGCAAGCCGAAAGATTTTATCCGGAAAAAGATCGGCCATATCCCGGAGGACCGCATGACCAGGGGGCTGATCCTGGAGCTATCGATTCTGGACAACCTGATACTTGGATATCAGGACCAGTTTCAGAACAGGGGAATTCTGGACAGAAAGAAGATCAGAAGCTTTTCCGAGGGGCTTTTAAAGGAGTTCCTGATCAAATCGCCCAATTCCGTGGTGAAATGCAGTGCCCTTTCCGGAGGAAATCAGCAGAAGGTGATTATCGCAAGGGTGTTCAGTGAAAATCCGGATATTATTATCGTCGCACAGCCGACCCGCGGCGTGGATATCGGTGCGATTGAATACATACACGACCGGCTGCTGAAGCTGAGAGACGAGGGGAAGGCCATCCTTTTGATTTCCGCCGACTTAGATGAGGTGAAGAATTTAAGTGACAGGCTGATGGTCATGTACGACGGCGAGATCGTGGCGGAAGGGGAACCGGCGGATTTTGACGATATGCAGCTGGGACTTCTGATGACAGGCGCAGTGGGGAAGGGGGGACAGAGAGCGTGAAGGCAGCAGGATTGCAATTCGATAAAAAAGAATTTCTGAATAAAAATATGTCTGCGGTGGCTCTGGTTCTGGCCCTGGTTCTGGGCGGAATCGCCATGCTGGTCTGTGGATACAATCCGTTTGAGGCGTACGGGTCCATTTTAAAGGGGGCGTTTATTGGCAGGAAGGCCATCTGCCAGACGCTGGTGCAGGCGACTCCCTTAATCTTTGCAGGACTTGCTTACACGGTTGCAAAGAAAGCGAATCTGATCAACTTAGGAATTGAAGGGCAGCTTTACATGGGCGCCCTTGGTACCAGCCTGATCGCCCTGATGCCGGTCAATCTGCCTGGTGTGATCTGGATCCCGCTGTCACTTCTGGGCGGAATCATCTTCGGCGGACTGTATG
>NZ_JBKVCZ010000129.1:0-18049 GCF_046966825.1 Hungatella sp.
TCGTATAAGTGAACCGTCATATTTGGCTCCTCCCTCATGGTTCCGGCGCCGCAGATGACCGCGTCGGCAGCGGCCCGCTGGAGCATGAAGACGAAAAACGGGGCGTTGCCGCCGGTCTTGTCGAGAAAGTTGTTCGTCTGAAGAAGGGCGCTGTCTCTGGCATCCTGAAACGCGATCTTTCCGTCTATGGTGGTGATAAAGGACGCGTAGACGTAAGGACGGTCTGCCGGCGCCTTCGGAAATTTCAAGTGGCCGTAAACTTCTTCGATTTTCGGCGATTTCACCGGTTCCTCCGTAAATTCCTTAAGGGCCTCCGATTCATAGACCGTGCTGCACAATACTTCCTCCGCCTTCATTGGAATGCGGAATAAATCCTTTGTTAACTGGTACATGGTAAATCCTCCTTATAAATATATTTGATACAGGCTTGGCCTGTAAAACTCACACGGGTTTCAGCTGGTCCCTGTCTCCGGGAAGCAGCAGGTTCAGAAAAATACCGGTAAAGGTGGCGACGGCGATGGAAGGCATTTCAAAATACAGGCTGCCTGTATGGAAACTGATGGAAGCCCCTCCCAGTCCCAGAACGATGACACACAAAGCGATAACGGCGTTCCGGTTGCTGCTGAAATCAATATGGGCATCCATATAAATGCGGATTCCGGTTATGGCGATGATTCCAAACAGCAGGATGCTGATTCCTCCCAGCACGGGAGTGGGTATCCCTGTGATAACGGCGTTCACCGGGGCGAAAAAGGAAATCACGATGGCTATGCAGGCAGCCAGAAAGACCACGGATACGGAGCAGACCTTGGTCAGAGCCATGATCCCGATGTTCTCACTGTAGGTGGTAACGGGAGCACCACCGAAGAAGGCGGCGATCACAGAGGCCACCCCATCTCCAAGCAGGGAGCGGTGGAGGCCCGGATCATGAATGAAATCCCGGCGGCATACGTTTCCGGCCGCCGTCACATCGGCTATGTGCTCCCCGACGGTAACCAGAGCCAGCGGAGCTGTCATGAAGGCCGCCTCCATATTGGCACGGGGCAGGCAGAGCTTTGGCAGCGCCAATACCGGACCGGAGATGGCTTCCGCGATGGTGGAAGGGGAGACAACGCCCAGTACGAGAGAGGCTGCATAGCCGGCGATCAGGGCCAGCATCACGGGGATTACCGAAAAAATGCCGCGAAAACAGGTGGTTCCCAGAATTCCGACCAGCAGTGTGATCGTGGATACGGCAATCCATTTTAAGCGCATGGACGGTTCCAGTGCCGCGGCAGCCCCGGACGAGGCATTGTATCCCGCCCAGCCGACCGCAGTAAGTGCGGACGAGAGGCCGATGACAATCATGACAGAGGCCGTGACCACCGGGGGCATCAGCCTGCGGATCCATCCGGTACCGCAGAGCCTCACGAGGAGGGAGAGGAGCACGTACATGAGGCCTGCCGTCAGGACTCCGAACATCATGCCCTCAACTCCGTATTTTTCCCGTACAATCAGAAGCGGAGCAGTATATGCAAAGGAAGTGCACAAAAATATGGGCATTTTCTTTTTGGTGATAAAGAGATAGAAAAGTGTTCCGGCACCGCTGCAGAACATCGTGGCGGAAGGATTAATTCCGATGATCAGCGGCGCTACCACAAGGCCGCCGAGCATGGAAAATAAATGTTGAAAACTGAGGGACACCCATCTTTTAAAAGGAAGGCGCTCTTCTGTACCGATCAATTCGTCCATGATTTACCTCCGTAAATGCTGTTGATGCCTGGAGTATAGCAGTGGCACAAGACTGTGTCAATAAATTAACAAAGTTAAGGGGAATCGAATTTTACACATAAAACAGACTCGTCTGCGAAAACAGGGATGCTAATAATTAACTAAAATACTGTGTTGTAAATTACTTAAAAGTATCCTATAATTAAGCTAATTTAAGGAGAAGGGGATGCGGATGTGAGTAAAAAAGGAATTAAGATGAAGGATATCGCCAATATGCTTGGGGTCAGCACGGTGACGGTGTCTAAGGCGCTGGCCGATAAAGACGGTGTCAGCGAGGAACTGAAAAAGAAGATCAAGGAGACGGCCAGGGAACTGGGATACCGAAACAGGGACACCATGCGCAGCGGAAGCGCGACGAACACGGTTGGTATCCTGGTGGCCGACCATTTCGTGGCTTCGGGGCAGTCCTTTTACTGGGATATCTATCAGAGCATTGTCAAATCTCTGCGGCAGAGGGGCTACTATGCCATGCTGGAGATGATTTCCGTGAAGGACGAGCAGGAGGGCAATATTCCGGCCTTTGTAAGAGAGGAGAAGGTAGACATTATCTTTGTCCTGGGATGGCTGGGGCGGACGTACCTGCGCGCCCTTGACGCCGCGGGGCTGCCTCTTTTGTATGTGGATTTTTACAGCAAGGCCAACAGAGCCACGGCGGTGATTGCGGACATGCTGTACGATACGTACCAGATGACAGAGTATTTATACAGCATCGGACACCGCAGGATTGGATTTGTGGGAAGCATCCATGCGACCAGCGATATTGAGGACCGGTATCTGGGATATTATAAATCCGTGATTCGGAGGCGTCTTCCCTATCAGGAGGACTGGGTGCTTGAGGATCGGGACGAGGTCTCCGGTACCGTGCCGAAACGAGTCTTTCAACTCCCGGAGAATATGCCCACGGCCTTTGTCTGCAACAATGATGAGACCGCATACTATTTTATCCATTACCTGGAGTCTAAGGGATTTCGTGTCCCCGAGGATGTCTCTGTGACAGGTTTTTACGACAACAAATTTGCCACAGCAGGAACTCCAGCCATAACCACGATCCGCGTGGACGCCCGCCGAATCGCGGAGAGCGCGGTGAATGCCGGTCTCCGGCTGATGTGGGGGTCGGAAAGCCTTCCTGATATGGTGCTGGTCCGGGGAGAGATGGTGATGAGGGATTCTGTTCAGAGTCTGGAAACCGGGGAAGGTAATTAATTACTTAATGAACCGATAGAAATTTACTTATTTAGCTTCCCCATTTGGTATTTGAAGAGAAAATTAGGAGACGGGCTTACAAAAATTTTTATTTTTCGTCATAATGCACAAGGAAAAGAATGGCTTTTAGGGCAAAACAGAGCAGCCGCGGCGTGAATCATCTGCCGCGGCTGCTTCCTGTATTACAGCGGTGCTTCTAATATTCCTTCATATACTCCCCATGCGCTGCGATCAGCTCATCGCACATGGCGATAATGTCCGGGATATTCAACTCGGCGGCGGTATGAGGATCCATCATGGCCGCCTGGTAAATGGTGCGTCGGTCTCTGTTTCTGGCCGCTTCGATGGTGAGAAGCTGGACGGAAATATTGCTGGAGTTCATGGCGGCCAGCTGCGTGGGGAGAGCGCCTACGTGGCATGGCGTGATTCCGCTGCCGTCCACGAGACAGGGAACCTCCACACAGGCGTCGGCCGGGAGGTTGTCGATCAGGCCGTGGTTGAGCACATTTCCTCCGATCTTATACGGTTTATTGGTGACGATTGCTTCCATAATATAGGAAGCGTATTCCAGGGAACGGGTGTGCGTGATGGCGCCATCCTTCAGGATGCTTTCCTTTTCCTGATTCCATCCTTCGATCTGTTTGATGCAGCGGCGCGGATACTCGTCTAACGGAATCTGATAGTCCTCTATCATGTCCGGATACTTACTTTTGATGAACAGGGGATTGTATTCGGCGTTGTGTTCGCTGGATTCGGTGCAGTAGTAGCCGAGATGGCGGATATACTCGAAGCGCACCATGTCTTTGTGCTTCTCCTCCCGGTTTTTCTGATCAGCGAGGCGGCGGATCTCGGGATAGAGGTCATGGCCGTCTTTGTCGTGAAGCTTTAAGAGCCATGCCATGTGGTTGATTCCCGCGATCAGCTCTGTGCGTCCCTCCAGCTTATCTTCCATACCCAGCTCCGTTAAAAGCGCCTTTGAGCACGTCTGAACGCTGTGGCATAATCCGATGGTCTTCACCTTCGTATAGCGCTGCATATATCCGGTCAGCATGGCCATGGGATTGGTATAATTCAGGAAATAAGCGTCAGGGCAGACTTCCTCCATATCGCGTGCGAAATCTTCCAGCACAGGGATGGTGCGCAGCGCCCGCATGATTCCGCCGATTCCCAGTGTGTCGGCGATGGTCTGGTTCAAGCCGTATTTTTTCGGAATCTCGAAATCTGTGATGGTACAGGGATCGTAGCCGCCGACCTGGATGGCATTTACGACGAAGTCAGCGTCACGAAGCGCGTCTTTCCGGTTCAGCACGCCTAAATAGGTGTGGATGGAGGCGCGGCCTTCGTTGACATTTTTGTTGATTGCAGACAGGATGACGTAAGAGTCATTCAAACGATCCCCGTCAATGTCGTACAGCGCGATCTCTGCGTCGCACAGAGCCGGGGTGCACATGCAGTCACCCAGGACGTTTCTTGCAAATACGGTGCTGCCGGCGCCCATAAATGTAATTTTTACCATGATGATTCTCCTCTTTTTCTTCATTTTTCTGTTGTGCTGCTTATGAAGAAAGTATATAATGAGACGGGAAAACAAGATAGAAAAATTGTTTCCGATTTATTGTCATTTTGTTGCATCCGGAAGGGGAGAGGGAGAGAAGCGTGAAGGTATACTATTGCGGCAGGGAGGACTGTGAGAAGGGGCATTTCTTCGGACCGGCGGTGAGGTCCCATCAGCTGATTCATTTCGTCCTGAAGGGAAAGGGAATTTACAGGACGGAATATGGAGAGTATGAGATAAAGGAAGGGGAAGCATTTTTAATCAGGCCGGGAGAGGTGACGTATTACCGGGCGGACCTGGAGGAACCGTGGAGTTACGCGTGGATTGCATTTGACGGTGACGAGGCGGAAGCTCTGCTGGAACGGTACTATCCGGACCGCCGCCTGCCCGTATGTGCCATGGGGGAGACCGCCGCTGTCTCCGGCTGGTTTGAGGGGCTGCTTGGCTCCTTTGGAAGCGCGGAGGAAAACCGGGAGAGGGTTCTGGGATACTTCTATTTAATTATGGCCTGCCTTTTAAGGACGGGAAAGGGAGGTGTCCCGGTGGATGAGGAAGGCTATTTTAAGAGGGCCGTCGCGTTTATACGCCATAATTACAGTTATCCGATCCAGGTAAGCGAGATTGCCGATTACGTAGGGATCGACCGGACGTATCTCTACCGTATCTTTATGCATCAGGCGGGAGTGTCTCCGAAGCAGTATTTGAGCCGGTACCGTTTAGAGGAAGCGAAGGTGATGCTGGTGCAGACGGAATACCGGATCACCGAGATCGCCTACTCCTGCGGGTACCACGATTCCTCCTCCTTTTGCAGACATTTTCAAAAGGAAACGAAAACCGCGCCGGCCCGGTACCGCCGTCTGAACGGTTATAAAAAATAGAAAAGAAGGCGGAAATCAGCGGAAAAAATCATTGACAACAGAGGACAGCTTATGATAAACTAAATCGGTATGAAAACGCGCCAATGCTCAGCGCTTTGGAAACTCCAACCAGCGCCTGGTATTTGGTGAGACTGAAAATTAAGGAGGAAATCATCATGATTTCAAAGGAAAAGAAAGCAGCAATTATCGAACAGTATGGCAGAAAGGCCGGCGACACAGGTTCACCGGAAGTACAGATCGCAATCTTAACAGAGAGAATCACAGAATTAACCGATCACCTTCAGAAGAACCCGAAAGACCATCACTCCAGAAGAGGACTGTTAATGATGGTTGGACAGAGAAGAGGACTTCTTGACTACTTAAAGAAGACTGACTTAGACGGCTACCGTGCATTAATCGAGAAGTTAGGAATCAGAAAATAAAACCATTTAGGGTGGAGAAACTTCTCCACCCTATCTGTCTATTATCAGAGAAATGAAACGTGCGTATTAAAAGCGGAGGGAAAATCCGAGACCGCTGATGTACGCGTAATAAGCAGCATCGCTTCTTATTGCGCGCAGATCAGTAGTTTCGGCCCTCCTCTGCTTATAATATATATTAATTATAATCAAAAGGAGATTCAAACATGTTCAAGAGTTACAGCATGGAACTTGCCGGCCGTACCTTAACGGTAGAGGTTGGAAGAGTTGCAAAGCAGGCCAGCGGCGCTGCATTTATGCATTACGGAGATACTGTTGTATTATCGACTGCGACAGCATCTGACAAGCCAAGAGAGGGTATCGATTTCTTCCCGTTAAGTGTAGAGTACGAAGAGAAATTATACGCAGTAGGTAAGATTCCTGGCGGTTTCAATAAGAGAGAGGGAAAGGCTTCTGAGAATTCCGTTCTGACTTCCCGTGTTATCGATCGTCCGATGAGACCGTTATTCCCGAAGGATTACCGCAACGACGTGACTCTGGACAACATCGTTATGTCCGTAGACCAGGACTGCAGCCCTGAGCTTACCGCTATGTTAGGCTCCGCGATTGCAACCTGTATATCCGATATCCCGTTTGACGGTCCATGTGCGACGACCCAGATCGGTATGGTTGACGGTGAACTGGTTGTGAACCCGACTCAGGCGCAGAAACAGGCGTCCGATATGGCGCTCACAGTCGCTTCTACCAGAGAAAAAGTAATCATGATCGAAGCAGGAGCCAATGAGGTTCCGGAAGATATCATGATCGAAGCTATATTTAAGGCTCATTCCGTAAACCAGGAAGTGATCAAATTTATCGACACCATCGTGGCGGAGTGCGGAAAACCGAAGCATACCTACATCAGCTGTGCGGTTCCGGAAGAGTTATTCGCAGCCATCCGGGAGATCGTTCCGCAGGAAGAGATGGAAGTAGCGGTCTTTACAGATGACAAGCAGACAAGAGAAGAGAATATCAGAAATATTACCGCTAAATTGGAAGAAGCATTTGCTGATAAGGAAGAATGGCTGGCAGTATTGGGAGAGGCCATCTATCAGTATCAGAAGAAGACTGTCCGTAAGATGATCTTAAAAGACCACAAGCGTCCGGATGGCCGTGCTGTCGATCAGATCCGTCCTCTGGCGGCTGAGATCGATATGCTCCCGAGAGTGCACGGTTCCGCCATGTTTACACGTGGACAGACTCAGATTTTAAATATCTGTACACTCGCTCCGTTATCCGAGAGCCAGAGATTAGACGGCATCGACGATATGGAGACATCCAAGAGATATATGCACCATTACAATTTCCCGTCATTCTCCGTAGGCGAGACAAAGCCATCCAGAGGACCGGGACGCCGTGAGATCGGCCATGGCGCGCTGGCAGAGAGAGCCCTTGTTCCGGTGCTTCCATCAGAAGAAGAGTTCCCATATGCAATCCGTACCGTATCCGAGACCATGGAATCCAATGGTTCCACCTCTCAGGCGAGCATCTGTTCCTCCTCCATGTCCTTAATGGCGGCTGGTGTTCCGATCAAATCCGCGGTAGCAGGTATTTCCTGCGGCCTGGTGACCGGCGATACTGATGATGACTATATCGTATTAACCGATATCCAGGGTCTGGAAGATTTCTTCGGTGACATGGATTTCAAGGTTGGCGGTACTCACAAGGGTATTACCGCGATTCAGATGGATATCAAGATTCACGGCCTGACAAGACCGATCATCGAAGAGGCCATCAGAAGAACGAGAGAAGCAAGAATCTACATCCTCGACGAGGTTATGGCAAAGGCAATCGCAGAGCCGCGTACAGAGGTTGGCAAGTACGCTCCGAAGATCGAGCAGATCACCATCGATCCTCAGAAGATTGGCGATGTTGTGGGCAAGCAGGGTAAGGTAATCAATAAGATTATCGAGGAGACCGGCGTTAAGATCGACATTTCCGACGACGGAAGCGTATCCGTATGCGGAACCGATAAGGAGATGATTGCACGCGCTATTGAGATTATCAAGAGCATCGTGACAGACATCGAAGCGGGCGCCATCATGAAGGGCAAGGTTGTCAGAATTATGAACTTCGGCGCATTTGTGGAGCTGGCACCGAACAAGGATGGTATGGTTCACATCTCCAAATTATCCGACAAGCGCGTAGAGAAAGTGGAAGACGCGGTAAATATCGGCGATGAAGTGACTGTAAGGGTTATGGAAGTCGATAAGATGGGAAGAATTAACTTAAGCATGAAGCCAGGCGATATGGATCCCAACGTGGATGTATCGACTCTGGACAGCGGCAGAAGAGATTCTGACAGAAGAGACGGCGGCAGAAGAGATTCCGGCAGACGCGACGGCGGCAGAAGAGATTCTGACAGACGTGATTCTGATCGTAGAGATTCTGACAGAAGAGATTCCGACAGAAGAAATTCCTAAAAAATCTGACAGGCGGCAGAAACGGAGAATATCCGGTTTTGCTGCCTGTTTTTTCAGAGAGGTATATAAAAAATGAGGGAAATCTATTATAATGGAGTTATCTATACGGGAACCGGGAGGGACGCAGAGGCGATGGCCGTTGAGGACGGACGGATTGCCGGCGTGGGGAACCTTACTGATCTGGAGACTTGTTCCGATGCGGTGTACCATAATCTGGACGGCCATTTTGTTGTTCCGGGATTTAACGATTCCCATATGCATCTGCTGAATTACGGCCACACGCTGAAGCTTGTGGATCTGACGGCGGCGACTTCGTCCCTGGAAGCGATGTGCTCCGCCCTTTCCCATTTTATTTCAAAGGAAAAGCCTGCACCGGGTACATGGGTAGTAGGGCGGGGATGGAATCACGATTACTTTCAGGATGAGAAACGTTTTCCCAACCGGTACGATTTGGACCGGGTGTCCACGGAGCATCCCATTCTGGTGATCCGCGCCTGTGGCCACATTGCCTGTGCCAATACGAAGGCAATGGAGGCGGCAGGCATTACGAGGATGACACCGCAGCCGGAAGGCGGCTGTTTCGACATGGATGAAGATGGAGAACCTGTCGGAATTTTCCGGGAATTCGGCGTGGATTTGATCCATGGGAGCATCCCGAAGCCGACGAAGAAGGAGCTGAAACAGTATCTCCGTCTGGCCATGAGGGATTTGAACAGCCGCGGCGTCACTTCGAGCCAGACCGATGATCTGGCGGCATTTCCCGGCGTACCCTTTGAGACGGTGCTGGAGGCGTATCGGGAACTGGAACGGGAGGGCGCGATGACGGTACGGGTCTACGAACAGTGCCTGCTTCCGACCATGAAGCAGCTGGAGGATTTTCTGGCCCGCGGCTACCGCACGGGCCAGGGAAGCGCATATTTTAAAATCGGGCCGCTGAAGCTTCTGTCGGACGGATCCCTGGGGGCCAGAACTGCTTTTCTCAGTCAGCCTTACGAGGATGGGGAGAACCCGGATGAGAGAGGGATCGCCATCTACAGCCAGGAAGAGCTGGAGAAGCTGATCACCCTGGCCGATGGGGCGGGGATGCAGATCGCCGTACACGCCATCGGAGACGGCGCCATGGAGATGGCAGTGAGGGCGTATGAACGGGCTAGGGAAGCCAATCCGGACCGCACGGACAGGCGGCACGGAATTGTACACTGCCAGATTACGACGGGCAGGCTTCTGGAGGCATTTCGAAGGTTAAAGCTGCACGCCTATATTCAGTCCATTTTTCTCGATTACGACAATCATATCGTGGAGGCCCGGATCGGAGCAGAGCGGGCTGGAGAGACGTATCAGTTTAAGACGCTGCTATCCATGGGAGTCTCAGTCTCTAACGGGTCAGACTGCCCGGTGGAGAGGCCGGATGTCATGGCGGGAATTCAGTGCGCGGTGACCCGCACCACACTGGATGGGACGAAGACATTTCTGAAGGAGCAGGCGCTTACGGTGGAAGAGGCAATATCCACTTATACCGCCATGGGTGCGGAGGCCAGTTTTGAGGAACAGGAAAAGGGGACGCTGTCAGTGGGAAAGCTGGCGGACTTTGCCGTGCTGGAACGGGACATCAGGGCGTGCGCACTCGACAGAATAAAGGACACGGCCGTGCTGGAAACGTATGTGGGCGGTGTCTGTGTATACAAAAAAGAGAAGAGCTGAGAGGCGGAGAGGGGAAGAACGATGAAGTTTACAGTAGAAAATCCGGATGAGAAACGGAGTCCCTATACGGGAATGACAAGAGAACACTGGATTGGTATCAGCCATTTTTTCCTGGAAGGAATTTTTGCGCATGTGGAGAAGCTGGAGGATCCGATCGTGGTTTTGCGCCATGAGACAAAGGTCAGCTATCCGCAGCCGGACGGGCCGAAATGGAGAATTGCGGCGGAACGGTTCGAGGGACTTGCCAGGAGCTTTTTGATCGCTGCTCCGCTGCTTCATAACGAGCCGGAGGCAGCGGCGGGAGGCTACTCTCTGAAGGAGTATTACTCGAAACAGATTCTTCTCTCCGTCACGCCCGGAACGCCCAATTATCTGCTTCGGGTGGAGGAGATATTTCCGGAGGCGCAGGAGGGGGAGATGGCGTTCCAGCACACATGTGAGTGCGCATCCCTGGTGATCGGCCTGTCCATATGCCGGGAAGTAATCTGGGAGAATTATACGAAGGCGGAGAAGAACCGCATTGCGGATTACCTGTCGAATTTCGGTCACTCGTATACGGGCCACCACAACTGGCGTCTGTTCAACATGCTGATTCTGGCCTTTCTGGACAGGGAGGGATACCCGATCGATCATGGGATGATGCGGGATCACGCGGCTGCCATTCTCTCCTATTACGCGGGGGACGGCTGGTACCGCGACGGCCATTTATTTGATTATTACTGTCCTTGGGCCTTTCACGTGTACGGACCGCTGTGGAACCAGTGGTACGGCTATGAAAAGGAGCCGTACATAGCGGCGAAGATTGAGGAATATTCCAACCGCCTGGTGGAGACCTTCCATCGCATGTTCGATGAGGAGGGGCATGTGACCATGTGGGGGAGAAGCGGCATCTACAGAAGTGCGGCATCGGCCCCGCTGGCGGCCAATTTCCTTCTGAGGAATCCGGCTGCGGAACCGGGACTGGCCAGAAGGATCGCCTCAGGCGCCGTGCTGCAGTTTGCTTCCAGGGAGGAGTGTTTCTATGAGGGCGTACCATGCCTCGGCTTCTACGGGCCGTTCCAGCCATTGATTCAGACATACAGCTGCGCAGCCAGCCCCTTCTGGATCGCCAATGCGTTCGTCTGCCTGGCGCTTCCGGAGGACCATCCGTTCTGGACCGATACGGAGACAAACGGAGTCTGGGAGGAGATGAAAGACAGAGAAGTGAGGACCACGGTGCTCGACGGTCCGGGAATCGTGGTGGACAACCACAAGGACACCGGAATTACGGAATTCAGGACGGCGAAGGTCCTGATGAAGAAAGAGAATCCGTCCCTCAATACGTATTCCCGACTGTCCTTTAACAGCCAGTTTTTATGGGAAGACTTTGATTTTAAGGGAATCGAGGCCATGCAGTACAGCGTGACCTACGACGGCAGGGTGAAGAGCCTGATCCCGAATATCCTGATGTACGGCGGTGTGAAGGATGGAGTGCTCTACCGGAAAGAATATTTTGAATTCGAATTTACCTTCCAGAATAAAGCGTCGATCGATCTGGCCGATTTTCCGGTGGCGGATGGCATCGTGCGCGTGGACAGGACCAGGATCCCGGATAAGCCGTATACCCTGACCCTGGGCTCCTATGGAATGCCGGATGTGGACCGTTCGGGCGTCGATGTGAGAATCCGCACGGATCAGAAGACGGGAGCCAAGGCCATTCTTCTGAAGTCCTCGGAAGGGCAGATGGCGATGGTCATCTACGGCGGCTTTGATGACATTGAAATCATGTCGAGACAGGGCGTAAGCGCCGTGACGAAACAGAGCTGCATCATGTATGGCGTCAGCCGCAGGAAGAGATACTATGAATACCTTCCGTATGCGATGATCAGCGTAATTCTGACAAAGAAGAGCCAGGAAGAATGGCGGGATGAGGACCTCTTCCCGATCCGCAGCATCACCTATACCGATAAAGAGAATTGCGGGGCTTACGGTCCTGTTGTTCTGGAGATGAAGGACGGAAGGACGGTTACGGTCGATTATGAGGGACTGGAAGGGCGGCTCCATATATAATCAGATTGGCAGGAATTTTGTAGGGCGTGCAGATGTAAGGGCTCTAAATGTGGATTGAAATAAACAGGCCCTGGTGTGGATAAATAATTCCCTTTGGAAGGGAAATGGAAACGGAGACGGCAAATGGCTGTAATGATCAGAAACGAGAGACCTGGGGATTACCGCGAGACAGAGGAAGTGACGAGAGAGGCGTTCTGGAACGTCCACGAGCCGGGATGCTGTGAGCATTATCTGGCACATCTTATGAGGGAGAGGCCGGAATTTATCCGGGAGCTGGATTTCGTGGCAGTGCGGGACGGGCGGATTGTCGGAAATATCATGTATGCCCGCACGGAGATTCAGTGTGACGATGGAACGACTCATGCGGCAGTGACCTTTGGGCCGATCAGTGTCCTGCCGGCTTATCAGGGGCAGGGGATTGGAAAACGGCTTATTGAAACCTCGAAGAAGCTGGCTGCAGACATGGGAGCTGACGTTATTATTATCTACGGAGACCCGGATTACTATTCAAAGACCGGTTTTGTGCCTGCGGAAACGTACGACGTCAGAAACGGGGAGAATCAGTGTGCGGCGGCGCTTCTGGCCTGTTTGCTGAAACCGGAGGCCGCGGCATCGATAAAAGGCCGATACTTGGAAGGACCGGCCTACGAGCTTCCGCCGGTGACAGATCCGGCGTTCCTGGAATTTGAGGAGACATTTCCTCCCAAAATCAAGGGGAAAGCACCGTCCCAAGAGCGTTTCGCAGAGCTGGTGAACAGCACGGTTCCATGGGAAGAGAGGACAAAGGGGCGGGATTAAGAATCTGTGAAGATCGCCTCAGATGAGAAAAAATGTCAAATATGCCTTGACACCCCTTACGAAAACGGATATACTACTAATCACAAATCGAATACGAAACATCTGCTGAATCAGATTCATTAAGAGGGAGTAGTTTTAGTGCATCATCAACATCCTGGCTGTGAAAACAGTCTGGTGATGCATACCAACAGTTGGTTACCAGACTTTTAATGTATTTATTTTGAGAAATGGGTTATTTCTTAATAATAGGTACATTAAAAGTCTTTTTTGTAATAGAAAAGTGCTTCTATCACATAAAAACCCTCTGGGCAGGATGTGCACTCTTCGCTAAGGAAATATGGTTGCTGAAGCAGCCTCGCTCTGGCGCGAGAGGCTGGTGAACCGGACGTTTTGTGGATTCTGCTTATGTCTGATGCAGAGCCGTTTTTTTGGAAACGGCAGAATGGAGGAAAATTTGAAGGATTGGTATCAGAAAGACGAACAGGAAATATTAAAGGAACTGCATGTGACGAAGGAGGGGCTTACGGCCGGTCAGGCGGAAACGCTTCTCCTCGAAAAGGGCGAAAATGTGTTAATGGAAGGAAAGAAGAAGAGCGTGCTTGCAGTATTTGCGGAGCAGTTCTGTGATCTTCTGGTGGTGATCCTGATTGCGGCGGCCGTCATTTCCATGTTTTCGGGAAATGTGGAGAGCACCATCGTCATCGTGGCGGTTATTATTTTGAATGCGGTCTTAGGAACCGTACAGCATGAAAAAGCGAAGAAGTCACTGGAGAGCTTAAAGAGCCTTTCATCACCCAATGCAAAGGTGATCCGCGGCGGACAGAAGATTGAGGTTCCATCTGCCAAGGTGGTTCCCGGCGACATTCTCCTCCTGGAAGCGGGAGACATGGTGGTGGCCGATGGAAGAATCTTAAACAACTATTCGCTTCAGGTCAATGAGAGCTCCCTGACAGGAGAATCGACCAACGTGGATAAGGAGGAAGGGACGATCGACAGCGAGATGCCGCTGGCGGACCGGACCAATATGGTATATTCCGGAAGCCTTGTCACTTACGGAAGGGCCATGGTGGTGGTGACAGGAACGGGAATGGATACGGAGATCGGTAAGATCGCCAGTCTGATGAACGCGACAAAGGAGAAGAAGACACCTCTTCAGGTGAGTCTGGACCAGTTCTCAGGACGTCTGGCGGCGGTGATCATGGTCATCTGTGCCATGGTATTCACCTTAAGCTTATACCGGAAAATGCCGGTTCTCGACTCTCTGATGTTTGCCGTGGCGCTGGCCGTGGCGGCGATTCCGGAGGCACTCAGTTCCATCGTAACCATCGTGCAGGCCATGGGAACGCAGAAGATGGCAAAGGAAAACGCCATCATCAAGGAGCTGAAGGCGGTAGAGAGTCTGGGGTGCGTCTCTGTTATCTGTTCCGATAAGACAGGAACCCTGACCCAGAATAAGATGACGGTCCAGGAGATTTACATTGACGGAAATACGTTCCGTCCGGAAGAACTGGATCTGCACGAACAGCTTCATCGTTATATCTTATACGACTCGATTCTGACCAATGATTCCACCCTCGTTGACGGTAAGGGAATCGGAGATCCCACCGAGTACGCCCTTCTGGAAATGGCCAGAAAAGTAAGTGTCAATGACGATGTCCTGCGGACGATGATGCTCCGTCTGGAAGAGATTCCCTTTGATTCAGACCGAAAGCTGATGAGTACCAAATATGAACTGCACGGTGTGCCTACTATTTTGACGAAGGGCGCTGTCGATGTCCTATTAGACCGGACAACCCATATCCGCACCGCAGAAGGAATCCGGGACTTTACGGAGGCAGACCGTGAGGAGATCAACCGCCAGAATATGGAATTCTCCCAGAATGGTCTGCGTGTGCTGGCATTCGCCTATAAAGAGGTGGAAGACGACCACGTTCTCTCCTTAAAAACGGAGAACGGCTTTACCTTCCTCGGACTGGTAGCCATGGTAGATCCGCCGAGGGAGGAATCGAAAGAGGCCGTGTCCGATGCCAAACGGGCCGGAATTCGCCCGGTTATGATCACTGGTGACCATAAGATCACGGCGACGGCCATTGCGAAGCAGATCGGTATCTTTGAAGAAGGCGATCTGGCGGTTACAGGAACGGAACTGGACGCCATGAGCGATCAGGAGCTGGATGGGAAGATTACGAAGATATCCGTTTACGCCAGGGTGTCTCCGGAAAATAAGATCCGGATTGTCGATGCATGGCAGAGACGAGGCAATATCGTATCCATGACGGGAGACGGTGTCAATGACGCGCCGGCCCTTAAGAAAGCAGACATCGGCGTAGCCATGGGAATTACGGGAACCGAGGTGTCCAAGGATGCGGCTTCCATGATTCTGGCGGACGATAATTTCGCAACCATCATCAAGGCTGTGGCCAACGGCCGTAACGTATACCGGAACATCAAAAATGCAATACAGTTTTTATTATCAGGCAACATGGCGGGGATCCTGTCGGTACTCTACACATCCATCATGGCGCTTCCCGTTCCGTTTGCACCGGTACATCTGCTGTTTATCAACCTTCTGACAGACTCGCTTCCGGCCATCGCAATCGGTATGGAGCCGGCGGAAAAGGATTTGCTGTCTCAGAAACCGAGAAATCCGAAAGAGGGAATATTGACAAAGGAATTCATGATGAAGCTGATCCTCCAGGGCGGGCTGATCGCTGTCTGTACCATGACAGCCTTCCAACTGGGACTGAACCAGGGCGGCGCTGCGGGTTGCCAGTACCTGGCGTTCTGTACGCTGACACTGGCGCGTCTGTTCCATGGATTTAACTGCCGAAGCAGCCATTCGATCTTCCGAATTGGATTTTCGGGAAACTGGTACAGTCTGGGTGCATTTCTGGCGGGTGTCGTACTCCTGAGCCTGGTGATGTTTGTACCGTTCCTGGAAAGACTGTTTTCCGTCGCTCCTCTGACCGGCAGCCAGATCGGACTGGTCTATCTGCTGGCGGTAATACCGACTGTGGTGATACAGCTTACGAAGATAGTCAGAGAACAGAGACTAAATAACGCTTTTCACCAATAAAATAGTATGATAAAATAATCCGGTACCGAAATTACGTAATATGGGAAGGAAACGACATGACAGGACAATTATTACACAAGTTCAGAAATCACGGACCTTTGTCAAGACGGACGAAGTTTCTGATTCTTGCCCTGGTGCCGGTTTATTTTATGGCTGCGGGGCTGTTTCTCCAGCCGTTAAATGAAGTATTAAAGGGAATTATTACGATTATCAGGGAACCGGATTTCCTGATTACGGATTATATTGCGATCGGAGGAATTGGGGCCGCGTTTATCAATGCCGGTGTGCTGGCTCTGATTTCCATTGCCATTGTCTATTATCTGGGGATGGAGATGAGCGGCCACACGATTACCTCCTGCTTTCTAATGTTTGGTTTTTCTCTGTTCGGAAAGAATATCTTAAATATCTGGTCGATCATGATGGGCGTCTGTCTTTATGCCTTTTATCATAAGACCTCAGTTACGCGGTACATCTATGTTGGTTTCTATGGAACCAGCCTGTCACCGATTATCACCCAGCTTATGACGGTGGGACATCTGCCGCTGGCCGTAAGGCTGCCGTTCAGTATACTTGTGGGGATGATCATCGGGTTCGTACTGCCGCCGCTTTCCACACATACTCATTACTCCCATAAGGGCTACTCCCTTTATAATGTGGGTTTTGCATCGGGAATTATAGCGACGGTTATCGTCTCTCTGATGAGATCCTTTGGGCTTCAGACGGAGGCTCGTCTGATCTGGTCCACGGGAAATGACGTGCTTTTTGCCAGACTGCTTCTCGGGCTGTTCGGCGGTATGATCCTGTTTTCCTGCCTCATCGCGGAGTCGGTCTGGAAGCGGTATATGGAAATCTGGAAGACGTATGGCTTAAGCGGCACCGATTACGTGAAAAGTGAGGGCTTTGCGCCGACGCTGTTTAACATGGGCGTCAATGGAATCGCTTCCACGCTGATTGTGCTGCTGGTTGGGGGAGATTTGAACGGTCCGACTATCGGAGGTATCTTTACCATTGTCGGATTCAGTGCCACGGGAAAGCATCTGAGGAACATACTTCCGGTTATGGCCGGAGTGATTCTGGGAAGCTTGGTGAAGACGTGGAATATCTCCGATCCCAGCGCCATGCTGGCTCTTTTACTCTCCACGACGCTGGCACCGATCGCCGGTGAGTTCGGCGTGGTAGCGGGTGTGCTGGCCGGATTCCTGCACGCATCTGTGGCGTTGAACGTGGGAATCGTCTACGGAGGAATGAATCTTTATAACAATGGATTTGCCGGCGGTATTATCGCCATGTTCCTGGTGCCGGTGATTCAGTCGGTTCGGGACAGAAGAGCGAGAGCGCGCACGCATGATTCCCTGTAAAAAAGTCGAAAACTGCTGAGAAATATTTCGGCAGTTTTCGACTTTTTATGAGGGTATTATTGTGAGGAAAAACTGGTTTTTATGCGGGGAAGACCTGCGTACAGTTTTCCAGGTCCTCTGTTTCATTTTCGGAAATATATAGTTCTGCTGACAGGGATAAGTCGTTTCCTAAAAATTTTTCTTCACGGAACAGCCTGTCGATGACAGGCCAGCTCTGGGCGGCGTTCTCTGTCTCGAGCCATATTCCCAGCAGCGGTCCGGCGCCTTCGCAGTCAATATAATCGTAACCGTTATCACGTATGGCGCCTTCTGTGATCTCGCTGATGCGGTCTGGTATGAGATAGCGTAAGTCCAGATCGGGATTTGTCAGTTTACCCGGGTTTAATACTATGATGATAGTCTGCATATCGTTTTCTCCTTATGGTTTGATTTTTTGATTGTTTTTTGAGGGGAAGACTGGAATATGGGGGAGGCATAAAGGGTGAAACTTAAAGCATAAAACTTAAAGCCATTCCAGATAACTGTTATCTTTAAATGGGCGTTTCCAATCAACGGGATTCTGCTGGGCCTGCAATAGCAAATCTTTTTTCTTTTTTAGGATTGTTTTATCAAATTTAGAGAGGTAAAATGCCGCTCCTATTTGTGATTCGGAACCATCGTACTCCTCATTCAACAGGAAGTCAAAGAGTAATTCCGCCAAGGCCTCATCATTTTGGTAAGAGCTGAAAAAGTCATTAAGCGGCTGCCTAAAATTTTTATAACAGCTGGATACCAGATATT
>NZ_JBKVCZ010000130.1:0-17901 GCF_046966825.1 Hungatella sp.
GCAGCAAAGTGTGGAAACCATGCTGCAGGATGGAGTGGATACATTTATAGAAATCGGGCCGGGAAAGACTCTGGCCGGATTCATGAGAAAGATAACAAGAGATGTAAAAGTCATTAATATAGAAAAACTGGAAGATATTGAAAAGCTATAGCGAGGAGGATGCCGGAATGTTAGAAGGAAAAACAGCTGTTGTGACCGGAGCCGGAAGAGGAATCGGGCGGGCGATCGCGCTCCGTCTGGCCGCGGAAGGCGCAACTGTCATTGTCAATTATAATGGTTCCGCGAAACGTGCGGAAGAAGTGGTAAATGAGATTACGGCATGCGGAGGCCATGCGGAAGCCATCCAGTGCAGCGTGTCTGATTTTGAGAGCGTTGCGGCTATGATGGACGGCGTCATAAAGAAGTATGGCTCTATCGATATTCTGGTAAATAACGCCGGAATCACGAAGGATAATCTGCTGATGAAGATGTCCGAGGGCGATTTCGACGCGGTTATCGATACCAACTTAAAGGGCGTGTTTAACTGCATGAAGCATGTAGCCCGCCAGATGATCAAACAGAGAGGCGGCAGAATCATCAATATTTCTTCCGTTTCCGGTGTGCTCGGCAATGCGGGGCAGGCCAATTACTGCGCGGCCAAGGCCGGTGTGATCGGACTGACAAAATCCTTTGCCAGAGAAGTGGCCAGCAGGGGAATCACCGTGAACGCGGTAGCGCCTGGATTTATTGAGACAGAGATGACGGAGGTGCTGTCCGATGCCGTAAAGGCGGGTGCGACAGAACAGATCCCGATGAAACATTTTGGAACCACCGAAGATATTGCCGGTGCAGTGGCATTTCTGGCCTCCGGTGCGGCAGGCTACATTACCGGCCAGGTGATCTGCGTGGACGGCGGAATGGCGATGTAATAAGGAGAGAGCGACATGAAGACAAGAGTTGTAGTAACAGGTATGGGAGCAATTACACCGATCGGAAATGATGTAGAGAGTTTCTGGAACGGACTGAAAGAGAAAAAGGTGGGAATCGGACCGATTACCCAGTTTGATACAACCGAATATAAGGCAAAGCTTGCGGCCGAGGTAAAGGATTTTGATCCTAAGAATTATATGGATCCGAAGGCTGCTAAGCGCATGGAACGTTTCTCCCAGTTTGCCGTAGCCGCTTCGAAGGAAGCACTGGAGAATTCCGGCATTGATATGGAACAGGAGGACCCGTACCGTGTAGGCGTATGTCTGGGATCCGGAATCGGAAGCCTTCAGGCTATGGAGCGGGAACACAAAAAGCTCCTGGAAAAGGGACCGGGCCGTGTAAATCCGCTGCTGGTACCGATGATGATCTGCAACATGGCCGCCGGTAATGTGGCGATCCAGTTCGGATTAAAGGGAAAATGCTTTAACGTGGTAACGGCCTGTGCGACAGGTACTCATTCGATCGGTGAAGCGTTCCGTTCCATCCAGTACGGTGAGGCGGACGTAATGGTTGCAGGTGGAACGGAAGCCAGCATAGCACCGATCGGTGTGGCTGGATTTACCTCCCTGACAGCGCTTACCACTGTGACGGATCCGATGCGCGCGTCTATCCCGTTCGATCAGGACAGAAGCGGTTTCGTGATGGGCGAAGGCGCCGGTGTTGTGGTTCTGGAGTCTCTGGAGCATGCAATCGCAAGAAATGCGACGATATACGCCGAGGTGATCGGATACGGTTCAACCTGTGATGCATACCATATCACATCCCCGGCCGAGGACGGAAGCGGTGCGGCCAGAGCGATGACGAATGCCATCCAGGACGGCGGTATCAGACCGGAAGACGTGGATTACGTCAACGCACACGGAACCAGCACGCATCACAATGACTTATTCGAGACCATGGCGATCAAATCAGCGCTCGGCGACCATGCGGGGGAGGTTAAGATCAATTCTACCAAGTCCATGATCGGCCATCTTCTGGGGGCCGCAGGCGGCGTGGAATTCATCACCTGTGTGAAATCAATCCAGGATGGATTTGTGCATGCGACAGCGGGTCTTGAGACTGAGGGAGAAGGATGCGATTTAGACTACACGAAGGGCGAGGGCGTTTCCTGTGATGTCAATGTGGCAATCAGCAACTCTCTTGGCTTCGGCGGTCATAACGCCAGTATTTTAGTGAAAAAGTTCGAACAGTAGGAGGCCGGATATGGAGATCAATGATATCATCAGACTGATGCAGGCGGTTTCAGAGAATGGCCTGACCAGTTTTAAGATAGAGGAAGGCAACTTGAAGCTTTCCATCAAAAAAGAAAAAGAACAGATTATAACCGTAGCGGGAAATAGCGCGGTGCAGCAGATGATACCGGCAGCAGGCGTGGCTGTAGAGATGGCAGCGCTTCCGGCAGCAGAATATACCGCGCCGGCCGGCAGCGGCGAAGGCGCGCAGACCGCGGAAAACACGGCCGCAGCCATTGACTCCGATAAGATCGTGGCGTCACCGTTAGTGGGAACCTTCTATAATTCCTCTTCACCGGATGCCGAACCGTTCGTCAAGGTGGGCGATGCGGTAAAGAAGGGCCAGACCCTTGGAATCATCGAAGCCATGAAGCTGATGAATGAGATTGAGAGCGAGTTTGACGGCATCGTGGAAGCCGTTCTCGTCGGCAACGAAAACGTGGTGGAGTATGGCCAGCCCCTGTTCAGAATCCGGTAAGAAGCGATCCAGGGCTGTGATTGACAGGAAAGAAAAAGTTGAAAAGAGGTTCAGCCGATTTTTAAGAAATGACAGGGTATTAAATTGGTTGGGGCTCTTTTTTCATAAAGAGGAGAGAGAGTCATGTTAGGTATTAAGGAAATTGAAGAAATTATTCCGCACAGGCATCCGTTTTTGCTGGTAGACTGCATTGAAGAGCTGGAACCGGGCGTCCGCGCCGTAGGATATAAATGCGTTACGTTTAATGAGCCGTATTTCCAGGGACATTTCCCGCAGGAACCGGTTATGCCGGGCGTGCTGAGAATTGAGGCGCTGGCGCAGGTCGGAGCCGTCGCAATTTTAAGCGAAGAGGCCAATAAGGGAAAGCTGGTATTCTTTGGTGGTATCGACAAGGCAAAGTTCAAATATAAGGTAGTTCCCGGCGACCGTATGCGTCTGGAATGTGAAATCATCAAGCGCAAGGGTCCGGTAGGCATCGGCAGGGCTGTAGCAACGGTTGACGGAAAAATTGCCGCTTCCGCGGAACTGACATTTATGATTGGATAGGTGGTCGTCATATGTTTGATAAAATATTAATTGCAAACCGCGGCGAGATCGCGGTGCGTATAATCCGGGCGTGCCGGGAAATGGGAATCAAGACCGTGGCGGTCTATTCCGAGGCGGACCGCGACTGTCTGCATACACTTCTGGCAGACGAGGCCATCTGCATCGGCCCGGCTCCTTCCACCCAGAGTTACTTAAACATGGAGCGGATCCTGACGGCCACAGTGGCCATGAAGGCGGATGCGATCCATCCGGGCTTTGGTTTTCTCTCGGAGAACGCCAGATTTGCAGAATTATGTGAGAAATGCAACATCACATTTATCGGCCCATCCGCGGATATTATTAACCGGATGGGGAATAAATCCGAAGCCAGAAAGACCATGATGGACGCCGGCGTGCCGGTAGTACCGGGCGGCAAGGAGGCGGTCCACGAAGTGGAAGAAGCTCGCCTTGTAGCGGAAAAGATCGGATATCCGGTGATGATTAAGGCATCGTCGGGCGGCGGCGGAAAGGGCATGCGTATCTCCCGTGGATCGGAAGATTTCGATGCTAATTTCCAGAATGCGCAGATGGAGTCTATCAAGGGATTTTCCGATGACACCATGTATATTGAGAAATACATCGAGAAGCCGAGGCATATCGAGTTCCAGATCATGGCGGATAAGTTTGGCAATGTGGTGCATTTAGGTGAACGTGACTGTTCTATACAGAGGCGCCACCAGAAGGTACTGGAGGAATCCCCCTCTGCGGCTATATCAGAAGAGCTTCGGAGGAAGATGGGGGAGACCGCGGTACTGGCGGCGAAATCCGTCGGCTACGAAAACGCCGGAACCATAGAATTCCTTTTAGATAAGCACAAGAATTTCTATTTCATGGAGATGAACACCAGAATTCAGGTAGAGCATCCGGTAACAGAGCTGGTATCCGGGCTGGATTTAATCAAGGAACAGATCCGTGTGGCCGCGGGAGAGCCCTTAAGCGTAACCCAGAAAGACGTAAAGATCACGGGCCACGCCATCGAGTGCAGAATCAACGCGGAAAATCCGGAAAAGAATTTCATGCCATGTCCGGGACTGATCACCAATGTCCACGTTCCAGGCGGCAACGGCGTCCGTGTGGACACACATATTTACAACGACTACAAAGTACCGGCAAACTACGATTCCATGCTGATGAAACTGATCGTCCATGGAAAAGACCGCACCGAGGCGATTGCCAAGATGCGTAGTGCGCTGGGCGAATTGATTATAGAGGGAATCGAGACAAACGTGGACTTCCAGTTTGATATTTTAAGTCATGAAGCGTATCAGTCCGGAGACATTGACACGGATTTCATACCGAAGTACTTTGCGTAAGCAATGAGCAGTGCACCCGGATGAAATTTCGTGTTTTCAGATGCAAGCTCGCTTGTATCTGGAAATGCGGAGTTTCATCTGGGTATGGGGCGAATGCCCGACAGACATGGGGTGCCAAAGGTGTTCCATGTCTGTCCACTGCGGCTGAAGCAGCTGAATCATCCCACCAGTCCTCATTTCATTTTCATAAGGAGCAAAACCCATGTTAAGAGACATGTTTAAAAAAACATACACACTGATCGACAGCAAATACAAGACGCCAGACAAAGCAGACGAACCGAATATCCCGGCTGGTCTGTGGAGAAAGTGCAACAAATGCGGTCAGCCCATTTACGCGGAAGATGTGAGAAGTAATTTCTATATCTGTCCCAAATGCAAAGGCTATTTCCGGGTCCACGCCTATCGCAGAATCGAGATGACTGCGGATGCAGGAAGCTTTGAGGAATGGGATAAGGAGATGGAATTTGCGAACCCGCTGGATTTTCCGGGATATGAAAAGAAAATCGAGGCGGCCAGGGAGAAAACAAAGTTAAACGAAGCGATCGTAACCGGAAAATGCACCATAGGCGGAGAGCCTGCGGTAATCGGTGTCTGTGACGCCAGATTTATCATGAGCAGCATGGGCCATGTGGTGGGTGAAAAGATAGCGAGAGCAGTGGAGAGAGCCACTAAGGAGCAGCTTCCTGTTGTCATTTTCGCCTGTTCCGGAGGCGCCAGAATGCAGGAGGGAATCGTATCCCTGATGCAGATGGCAAAGACCTCCGCGGCTTTAAAGCGCCATCACAAGGCAGGACAGCTGTTTGTCAGCGTTCTGACCGATCCGACTACCGGAGGCGTGACGGCCAGCTTTGCCATGCTGGGCGATATCATTCTGGCAGAACCGGGCGCATTAATCGGCTTTGCAGGCCCCAGAGTCATCGAACAGACCATCGGACAGAAGCTGCCGGAGGGATTCCAGCGTTCTGAATTTTTGCAGGATCACGGCTTTGTGGATAAGATCGTGAAGCGGGAAGCGATGAAAGATGCCATTTCTGCGATCTTAAAGCTTCACCGCTCACCGAATCAGGAGCAGAACGGTGAAAACTCATTTTTCCATGTGGATAACTGCGGAAAATCCGAAGCAGCCAGTGGAAAAGAGAAAAAGACGAAGTTTCGCAGAAATAAAAAGAGCCCATGGGATACCGTTCAGCTTTCCAGAAGCTCCGAACGTCCCGTGGCCAGCGATTATATAAACGCGGTATTTGACGATTTCATGGAACTCCATGGGGACCGTTACTTTGGCGACGACGGTGCAATTGTGGGCGGTATCGCCTCTTTCCACGGTATGCCAGTGACAGTGATCGGCCAGGAAAAGGGAAAGAATACAAAGGACAATATCAAACGCAACTTTGGCATGCCTTCTCCGGAGGGCTATAGGAAGGCGCTTCGTCTGATGAAGCAGGCGGAAACCTTTGGCCGTCCCATTATCTGTTTCGTGGATACGCCGGGCGCGTTCTGCGGGCTGGAAGCGGAAGAGCGGGGACAGGGCGAGGCGATTGCCAGAAACATATTTGAAATGGCAGACATAACCGTTCCGATTCTCTCCATCGTCATTGGAGAAGGCGGAAGCGGCGGCGCGCTGGCGATGGCAGTCGCCAATGAGGTCTGGATGCTGGAAAATGCAATCTATTCGATTCTGTCGCCGGAGGGCTTTGCCTCAATCCTTTACAAGGACAGCAAGAAGGCCAGCGACGCGGCACGAGTCATGAAGATCACCGCCAGGGATCTGATGGAACTGGGCCTGATCGAAAGAATCATAGCTGAGGAAGAACCGGCTGCAGCGGAGAATTTAGCGGAACTGGCGAAGGAAATGGACAGCGCCATGGAGGCATTTTTCATAAAATACGCGTCTGTGCCGAAAGAAGAAATTGCCTCCGAGCGATATGACAGATTTAGGAGAATGTGATGGGAAATTTAAGACCATTGGTAATAGGAGAACTCGTGGTTCCGAAGCCGGTTATACAGGGCGGAATGGGAGTTGGAATCAGCCTTTCTTCCCTGGCGGGCGCTGTGGCCAGGGCTGGCGGTATGGGGATTATCTCTACCGCACAGATCGGCTTCCGGGAACCGGATTTTGCAGACCATCCGCTGGAGGCGAATCTCCGGGCGATCGGAAAAGAATTTAAGAAGGCCAGGGAAATATCCCCGGAAGGCGTGATCGGATTTAATATTATGGTGGCGACGAAGAGTTACGCACTGTATGTGAAGGAAGCGGTTAAGGCAGGAGCGGACATTATTATCTCCGGAGCCGGTCTTCCCGCCAGCCTTCCGGCATATCTGGCCGAGGCTGCGGCAGAGATGGGCGCGGCCGGGGAAAAGGTAAAGACAAAGATCGCCCCGATCGTATCCTCTGTTAAGTCTGCCATGGTAATCTTAAAGATGTGGGACCGCAAGTTTCACCGCGTTCCCGATCTGGTCGTGGTAGAGGGTCCGCTTGCGGGAGGCCACCTGGGCTTTTCCCGTGAATCCCTGGAGACACTGGGCGTGGATACTGCGGATGTGGAACACACGTATGATCAGGCTGCCTACGACGAAGAGGTCAGAGGAATTATCCGCCTGGTAGGAGAGTATGCCGAGAAGTACCAGACAGAGATTCCTGTCGTGACGGCGGGCGGAATCTACAGCCATGAGGATGTGATGCATCAGATGGAGCTGGGAGCCGACGGCGTCCAGGTGGCGACGCGTTTTGTGACCACAGAGGAATGTGACGCACCGAACGAATTTAAGCAGGCGTATCTTCACGCGTCAAAGGAAAATATAGTAATCACAAAGAGTCCCGTAGGCATGCCCGGACGGGCGATCAATAACGCATTCTTAAGCGGTGTCGGGCAGACTCCGTTTAAGCTGGAACATTGCTACCAGTGTCTCGAGAAATGCGATAAGAAGACGATTCCCTACTGTATCACCAAGGCACTGGTGAATTCCGCGGAAGGGAATACGGATGAAGGGCTTGTGTTCTGCGGAAGCAATGCGTTCCGGGCGGAGCGGATTGAAACGGTGGATGAGGTAATGAGGGATTTGATGGGGGAGTAGAAGAAAACAGATTTACCACAGCGAAACAGAAAAAAGTTAAATAATATTCGGTTATAAAACAATTTCGAAAATCATAAAATAGTAATAAAATCACCACGGCGGTTGAATTAGTATGTTAAATTATCTCTGGGCGTTTATGATGGTGGTAGGCGTTTTATGGGCGGCGTTCCATGGAAATTTAAGCGCGGTTACCGACGGGGCGCTCTCGTCGGCAAAGGAAGCTGTCATGCTGTGTATCACAATGTTGGGAGTGATGTCCTTCTGGACCGGGATCATGGAGATCGGACAGAAGTCCGGCCTGATTGAACGGTTGTCCCGGAGGATGGGGCCGGTGCTTCGTTTTCTTTTTCCCAGAATACCGAAGGATCATCCCGCCATGGATCACATCGCCACGAATATCATTGCCAACATCCTGGGCCTGGGCTGGGCCGCTACGCCGGCCGGGTTAAAGGCCATGGAATCCCTTCAGGAGCTGGAGGAGGAGCGGCGGGAGGAAGAGCAGACAGAATCAGGGAGAAATAGTCTGGATGGCTCTAAGAAGCGCCAGATGCAGAAGTCACCGCGCGCCGTACCACTGGGAACAGCCAGCAATGAAATGTGTACGTTTTTAATTATTAATATCTCATCCCTTCAGCTGATTCCTGTCAACATGATTGCGTACCGGAGTCAGTATGGGAGTACGAATCCGGCGGCAGTGGTAGGACCGGCAATTGTGGCTACGCTGGCCAGTACGATCGTGGCCGTCGTGTACTGCAAGGTGATGGACAGAAAACGGGGAGCATAAGGCTCTCTGTTTTTTTGCCTGGTTGATGGCCCGCTGACCTCAGGCATTACAGCAGCGACAGCGTAGACTGCCGCTCCACCAGCTCCACATCCAACTGGACATGCGGCTGCTCCACACGTCCGGTGCGGAGTTTTTCCAGCAGCAGTTCCATGGCTGTTTCAGCCTTTTTGATGACATTCTGTGAGATCGTTGTCAGCTTCGGCGTCGTATAGGTGGATACTGCCAGATTATCGTAGCCGATGACGGAGAGATCCGTAGGAATCCGCAGGCCCCCCAGTCTGGCGCCCTCCATGATGCCGATGGCGCAGATATCGGCCGTGGTGACAAGCCCGGTGATCTTAAGGGCGCTGGCCGCGATGGCCTTGCCGGCGGCGACCCCTTCCTCGTATGAGGGGGAATAGGAAAAGATACAGTTGGGATCACATCCGAGTCCGCTTTCTTCCATGGCGGTCTGGTAGCCTTCAAATCGGTCTGTTAAAAGAGGATTGCCTTCGTAATTTGCCACGAAGGCAATTTTTTTATGTCCGCGGTTAATGAGATAGCGAGTCGAGAGGTAACAGCCCTTTCGGTCGTCGGAACAGACATTGATGACCTCCGGATTGTCTGTTCTTGCGTCGAAAAGGACTACGGGAAGATGAGTCTCTGCAACAATCGCGTTGATGGAATCCTCAAAACGGTCTCCCAGGCGGGGATAGAGAAAGATTGCGCCGTCAACGTTCCAGTTGCGCATCAATATAGACAAATCATCCTGAGACCGGACTGCGCGTATCATGACGAAGTATCCGTTGTCACGCAGCTCTCTTTCAATCACGCCGATCATGGAGCTGACGTACGGATTGTCAAAGTAGCTAACCGAAGTTCCGTTGTCCTCCTTGTCATCCAGGGGGACGATAACTCCTATAATATGAGAGGATTTGACCGTCAGGCTCCTTGCAGACAGGTTCGGAACGTAATTGTACTCTTTTATAATGGAATTTACTTTTTCTATGGTTGCGGCAGAAACGCGGCTGTGCTTTCCATTGATGACGTTGGACACGGTCATCATGCTGACGCCGGCTTTTTCTGCAATATCTTTTAATGTCATGTTTTTATCCCCCTTTTCTTAAATTGTATTTAGCGCTAAATATATTATACACTATGAAGTTGAAAAACGCAATTGCATTTTGACAAGCTTTGGTATAAGTGCATAGTTTAAATGGGTTTAAACTATTTAAAAATGACAAAATATAAAAATAATATTGACAGTGTCTCGTTCGAGTGGTATTCTCATGTTAGATTTAACGCTAAACCTTAATGAAACCAATTGCAGCGATTACCGTTTTCAGAAAACAGAGACTGAAACGGTGACCACGCGAAAAGAACAAGGAGGAGTTTAAAATGAAGAAATGCTGGATAGCAGCCGGCCTGGCTGCGGCGATGATGGTGACAAGTCTTACGGGATGCGGCAGCTCGGACGGGAAAAAGGCTGTGGAGAGCGCAGCGGTAAACGTGCCGACAGAACCGTTTGGCGATACGGTAAAGTATGATCCGTCGTTGCCAATTAACGATGGAAAAGACATTTCCGTTGAATTCTGGGAATGGGGCAGTGACAATCTGTTTCAGGAGCTGATCGACGGTTATACAGCGATTCACCCCAATGTTTCCATCAAACTGGTCAACAATCCATGGGACGACTACTGGACTAAACTTCCTCTTTCGCTTGGCGGTGCAAACGGACCTGCAATTTTTAACGTACATAACAGCCAGCATGAAAACCTGATTAACTATATGGCCCCGTATGAGGTATCATCAGACGATTTGGATGCGGATTTTAACGGCGTAAGCGCCCATGTCATCGACGGCAAGGTTTACTATATTGACTACGGCATCATGACAGGCTCTGTTTACTATAACAAGGACATGTGGGAGGCCGCGGGGCTTACAGACGCGGATTATCCAAAGACCTGGGATGAGATGCGGGAAGTGGCGAAGAAGCTGACCATCAAAGATGGTAACAGCTTTGTACAGGCCGGGTTAAACTTTAATGGAACCTTCCATCAGAATTACCTACTGGGCTTGAATTACCAGCTGGGCCAGGATTTATTCGAAGATGACAAAAAGACAGCTACTGTCAATAATGACGCCATGAAGGCGGTTATGCAGCTTCTGGTGGATTTATACGAGGTTGACGGAGTCGGTTCCAAGGATTTCGGAGCAGAGGGCGCGGACAGCTTTGGACAGGGACAGTCAGCCATGACAATCCAGTGGGGCCATTTTAACAATACGTTAAAGACAAACTTCCCGGATATCAACTTTGGCGTCTTTGAGATTCCGGTATTTGAGGAAAATCCATATGCTTATAACCGGTATAACGGCGAGTCTACATTTGGTATCAATAAGAATGCTCCCGTGGATCAGCAGGCCGTTGCACAGGATATTGTGAAGTATTTCCTGGCAAACAATGACATTCAGAAGAAATTCAACATTGCCATGAGTACCTTCCCGGCGAAGAAATCACTGGCTGAGGATGCGGAGATTCTGGCCAATCCGTCCATGGCGGTTCTGGCGGATCACATCGACCGTTACATCTGGCCGGGTCCGATGCCGGCGACCATGGAGACATCTTTAAAGACTGCCGGTGAAAATGTATTCTTTAACGGCATGTCCATTAACGATGCGTTGGCCGAGGCTGAAGAGACTATACATAACGACATGAAGAACAGCAGTTTTGAATCAGTAGAAAGCCTTTATAAATACGCGGAGTAGAGGAGGGAAAACCATGTTCCGTAAAACAAATCCCCTGCAGAGCAAAAGTGAAATTCTGCTCCGCAATATCACAGTGACCGGAATGCTCCTGTTCTATACGGTATTTTTGCTGGTGCCGATTGGGATCGCATTTGCAGGCAGCTTTCACGAATGGAATCCGCTGAGCGGCATTTACCGGTTCAATGGTATTGAAAATTATGTTAGTGTATTTACCAGCGCGCTTTTTGGCAAATCCATGCTCAATACCCTGATATTTTCTGTTGTAGTTATCTTCTTCCGGGTAGGGCTGGGCCTTGCGATTGCTATAGCCATCTACTCAAACCTGATTAAGCATAAAAGCTTTTTCCGCGCAATTTATTACATGCCGGTGGTTACGCCGATGGTGGCGGTGGCCTTTGTGTGGAAATTCCTGTATAATCCGCAGATTGGTGCGATCAATCAGATCCTGGGACTTGATATCAACTGGCTGATGAATCCGAAGACGGCGCTGCTTGCCATTATGATTATGACGATCTGGAAGGATTTCGGCTATGCGGTCGTTATGTTTATGGCAGGCCTCTACTCCCTTCCCAGCGATGCCATGGAGGCGGCGAGAGTGGATGGCGCGTCTTCCTGGCAGACCTTCAAGTATTTAACACTTCCGCTGTTGAAGCCCATGACGCTGTTTGTGGTGATTACGTCCATCATTTCCTATATCCAGGCGTATGTACAGGTGTTGATCCTGACGGAAGGCGGTCCGGGAACAGCCACCTACCTCTCCTCTTATATTATTTATAATGAGGCATTCGTGAAATACAATTTCGGGTATGCATCCGCGATGTCCTTTGTACTGTTTGTCATCACCGCGGTATTTACCTGGCTGTCATTCCGGGTATCCGGGGATTCGGAATAAGGAGGAAATGTCATGAAAAAGAAGGTAAGCAGTATCGTACTGAATCTTGTTTTGCTGGTACTGGGAGTCGTGACCGTGTATCCGTTTTTATGGATGCTGGCCTCCTCTTTTAAGAAAAACAGTGAGATTGTGGCCCTGCATCAGACCTTCCTGCCAAAGCTGTTTACGGCGGGAAATTACGTGTCCATGAATGCTCATTTTAACTTCATGAGATTCTTTACAAACAGTATTTTTATTACGCTGGCTATCACAGTGATCGTGATCTATACCAGCACCCTGTGCGGATTCGTACTCAGCAAATATAAATTTAAAGGAAGAGACGCGCTCTTCGGCCTTGTGCTGGCGACCATGATGATTCCATGGTGTGTTACCATCATTCCAAGATACTCCATGATTAAGGCCTTTGGCTGGATGAACTCCTATGCCGCGCTGATCGTGCCTGCGTCATTTTCCGGCTTCGGTATCTTTATGATGAAACAGCATATTGCATCCGTGCCCAATGAAATACTGGAGGCCGCCAGAATTGACGGGGCAAATGAGTTTTATATCTTCCATAAGATTGTGATCCCCATGTCAAAGAACGGGATTTCCAGTATTGCGATATTCCAGTTTTTATGGGCGTGGGAAGATTTCCTCTGGCCTTATCTGGTTATTGATGACAGCAGGAAACAGCTTCTGTCCGTGGGTCTTAAGATGTTTAACGGGCAGTATTCCACAGATTACGGCGCACTGTTTGCAGCCACTACGATTTCAATCATACCGGTTCTGGCGGTTTACTTATTCTTCCAGAAACAGTTTATCGCAGGAATCGCCGCGTCGGCAGTAAAGGGTTAAAGACAGAAGGAGAATATGGTGATGAGAGATATATTTAAGGTAAAGACAAATCCTGCAGCCTGCGGGGAAAATATAGTGCTGGGCGATTGCTACCGTATCAGCGTACTGACGGACGGACTGATCCGGCTGGAATATCAGGAAAACGGCCATTTTGAAGACCGTCCCTCACAGATGGCGTGGAACCGTGATTTTAAACCAACCCGGTATCGGGTCATTAAGACGGAAGACGGGATTGAGATTCTGACAAAACGGATTCATCTGATTTATGATGAGAAGAAATTCTCTAAAAACGGATTGAGTATCCAGGTGATTGGAAACTTAAGTGCATATCACAGCATCTGGCATTATTCTGAGGAAATTCATGATCTGAAGGGAACCGCAAGAACACTGGACGAGGTGGATGGCTCAACGGAGCTGGAGCACGGAGTCCTTTCCCGGTTTGGATATTCTGTTCTTGATGATGGAAAAAGCATGCTCCTGACAGAGGACGGCTGGGTTGAGCCGAGATGCGGCGGGGGCGAGGATATCTATTTCTTCGGTTACGGCCATGACTATCTGGAATGCCTGAAGGACTTTTACTATCTCAGCGGCAGATCGCCCATGCTTCCTCGCTTTGCCCTCGGGAACTGGTGGAGCAGGTACTATAAGTATACGGAGGAATCGTATCTGGCTTTAATGGACCGGTTCGAGCGTGAAGATATCCCATTTACGGTGGCTGTCATCGATATGGACTGGCATCTGGTGGATATCGATCCGAAATACGGCAGCGGATGGACCGGGTATACGTGGAATCGCAGCCTGTTTCCCGATCCGAAGCGTTTTCTTCAGACGCTTCATAAACGCGGGATGCGGACGACTCTGAATGTCCATCCGGCGGAAGGCGTCCGGGGCTTTGAGGAAATGTATCCGGATATGGCCAGAGCGCTGGGCGTGGACTGGGAAAAGGAAGATCCGATTAACTTTGATATTGCGGATCCGGCTTTTCTGGAGGCTTATCTTGAGTATGCGCACCATCCTTATGAGGAAATGGGCGTGGATTTCTGGTGGGTGGACTGGCAGCAGGGGAATAACAGCAAAATTCCGGGACTGGATCCGCTTTGGTTGCTGAATCACTACCATTTTCTGGACAGTAAGAGGGAGGGAAAACGCCCGATGACATTTTCCCGGTATGCGGGTCCGGGAAGCCACAGGTATCCGGTAGGATTTTCTGGCGATACCATCACCACATGGGAATCCCTCGATTTCCAGCCGTATTTTACGGCCAACGCTTCCAATATCGGCTATGGCTGGTGGAGTCATGATATCGGAGGCCACATGAGGGGCTATAAGGACGACGAGATGGAGGCGCGGTGGGCGCAGTTCGGCGTATTTTCTCCGATTATGCGGCTTCACAGTTCCTGCAGTGAATTTAATGGAAAAGAACCGTGGCGCTTTAAGAAGGAGTCGGAGGCTGTGATGGGGGAATTCCTGCGCCTGCGCCACCGTCTGATGCCTTACCTTTATACCATGAACTACCGGGCGAGTGAGTCGGCTGAGCCGATGATCATGCCGATGTATTATAAGCATCCGGAAGCGGCGGAGGCCTACGAGGCGGCCAACCAGTATTATTTCGGAAGCGAGATGATCGTAGCTCCCATTACCGCGCCGCGGATTCGGAAAATCAACGAGGCAAAGGTGTGCGCATGGATTCCGGAAGGGATTTATATCGATTTCTTCAACCATATGGTGTATGAAGGCGGAAGAGTCATGGAACTCTACCGGCCGCTGGAGACGATTCCGGTACTGGTGAAGGCCGGAGGTGTGATTCCCATGACGGACAGCACCGGGGCCGCCGATGTTACGAAAAACCCGGAGACTCTGCGAATCCGGATCTTCGGAGGCGCGGATGGCGCATTTACGCTGTATGAGGATGACAATGAGACGTGTGATTACGAACAGGGCGTATGCGTGACGACGGAGATGAAGCTTGACTGGGAGGGGGAGAAACAGACCTTTACCATTGATTCGGCCAGGGGAGCGCTGGAACTGATACCTGAGAAGAGAAATTACGTTCTGGAGTTTGCCGCGGTGACGGATGCAGAGTGCCATGTGAGCCTGAATGGCGGGGAAACCGCATGCAGAAGGTCTTATGATGAGGACCGCAGAACACTGACCCTGGAGATCGATCAGGTTAGTACCGCAGAAACGCTGGTTGTAAGCTTTGAGACGAACATGAAGCTTTCTGAAAACCCGGTGGAGAAACTTGCCTTTGAGTTTTTGAATCAGGCGGAGATCGAGTTTGAGACAAAGGAAATGTTGTTTAGGCGGATCCGGGTAGGGAAGAGTTTGAAGGTCTTTCTTTCGGAGCTGCAGGCGATGGAGATTGATGGGGAGATTAAGGGGGCGCTGGTGGAGATTTTGACGGCATAAGACGCATGAGGCTGTGTCGGGAAATGAATAAATAAGACCCCCAAAAACACTTGAAAAACAGCCCCAATCCACCTATACTAATCATAGAAGCATCATGGCAGGTCAGCGGAGAAGGAGGCTTTAATATGAACATTTTAGTAGTAACGGGAAGTCCGAGAAAAGGCGGTAACACAGAGATACTGGCGGATGCATTTGCTCAGGCCGCGAAGGAGAGCGGCCACGAGGTGACCGTGCGGAAGTTAAGCCGGCTGAAGGTAGGCCCCTGTCTGGCCTGCGAGTACTGTTTTACCCATGACGGCGTCTGTGTGCAGAATGATGATATGAACGAGATTTTGCAGGATGTACATAAAGCGGATATGCTGGTACTGGCATCGCCCATCTACTGGTTCGATATTTCGGCACAGATCAAGTGCTTTATCGACCGGATGTATGCGTGCGCCAAAACGGGATTTCACATTACTTCGGCGGCTATGCTGCTGGATTCCGGCTCGCCGGGAGTCTATAACGCGGCCCAGGCCCAGTTAAAGGACATCTGCGATTACTTAAAGTGGGAGAATAAAGGAGCTTTTACGGCGCCTGGTATGGTGGAGAAGGGAAGTATCTATCAGTCCGCGGCGCTTGCACAGGTCAGGACGTTTGCGGAGAATCTGTAGGCATGGGGCCGGTATCCATATGGGTGCCGGCCTTTTCTGTTTTATACTTGCCATCACCGAATCAACTGAATCCTGCCAATAACAGGCAGCTTTTTCTTCTGCCCCTGAATGGCGGATACGATCCCCATAACAGCCAGAATCAGCACAATACAGTTTAAAAGATCGCCGGCCAAAGTCATGTGCGGAATAAAAGAAATGCAGCCGAACAGAATGTTGGCAATCAGGAGAATCAGCCCCTGGTTTAAATGGAAGCGCACGAATGAGTCTTTCCCGGGGACAAGCGCGGGGATGATGATTAAAATACTTAAGTAAGAGAGACAGGCATAGAGTTTTGAATGCTTCATGGTAAGACCTTCCTTTCATGGCTGAGTGATTCATTAGTAGTTTTTATACGATCCCGAATACAATGCACTCCTTTATGGGCCTGCATACCTCCCAGGCACTCCCGGTTGCATCCTGTGCAGGTGAAAATCTGAGAACCGGCGCCGGAGGCGGTTTTTTTAACCCATTCGGGATCTGCGATCAGCTGGCGGCTCATGGCGGCCAGTTGGATTCGTCCTGATTTCAACTGTTCTTCCACGAAATCAGGAGAACAGAGCCGTCCAACTCCGCAGACCGGTAAATCGGTCAGACGGCTGACCTCATCACAGAAGGGTAAAAAGCAGCCCTGCCCGTGAAAATAGGGATGTGAGGCCGGCGGTATGGTATCGCTTAAGTCGGAATGGTTGGCCAGAGTGACGTGAAAGCTGTTCACGCCAGCCTGCTCTAAGAGCGGAACAAAGACCGGAAGCTCTTCCTTCAGTACCCCGGCATTGCCATAATGGGGATCTTCCTGACGGACTGCCAGCTTATAATCGATGGTCATATCGGGAAGTGCTTTCCGGACGGCGGCGACTGCTTCGCAGGCAAAACGAGCCCGGTTCTCCGCACTCCCTCCATACCGGTCTGTGCGCTGATTGTAAATGGAGGAAGAAAAACTTCCGCACATCCGGTCGCCGTGGATTTGAATGACATCAAATCCGGCTTCCTTTGCTAAAACGGCCGCTTTGGCGAAGCCCTGTGTGATCTCGGTGATTCTCTTGTCGGTCAGGCCGGTTATATAGCCGGATACCGTATCGTTTAAAAGGACTCTCATCTCCTCCGGTTTGATCTTTCCGGTGATCATGCCCGGCAGATATTTGATCAGACTACGGAACTGTGAGTCCGACATATGCAGCTGGGCGGCCGCCAGGGCGCCGTTTTCGTGAATCGTTTCCGTGATCCTGCGGTAACGGAGAAATCCTTTCCGGCTGTACAGGGACAGAAATGGGCTTTTCAGTACAGGAACATCCCCGATGATGATCATGGCTGTTCCGCCCCGGGCGATGGCGCCCAGTTTTTCCAAGTACTCCTCTTCCTTAAGGCCCATGGAGGTAGGGGCGAAGATAATTCTGTTTTTCAGGGTTACATTACCCAGCTTGAATGGGCTGTTAATCGTCTCATACATGGCTCTGTCCCCCTCTACCGCCTTCCTGAGTGCAGACGCGCCGGAGCAATTCCAAAAGCTGTTCTCTCTGCCCGTCGTTCAAGTTCCGGCAGACGATCTCATCCCAGTCATGAAGCAGAGTATGAAGTTCCTTGAAAATGGCTTCCCCCTGCGATGTAAGCGTTAAATGGTAATGCCGGTGATCTACGGTATCGCGGGTGCGGACCACGTAGCCTAACTGTTCCAGTTTGCCAATGCACCGGGTCACATGCCCGTTGTCTGCCCTGAGAAAATGGGCGGCATCACTGAGTGAACAACCGGGATTTTTACCAATGTAAATAATATAATAAAACAGGCCATCCGTAAGACCGTACTGCTTGAGTCTGGCATCGGAATAGGCATTCAGATCTTTTCTCAGGGCAGTAATATAATAAGCGAGAGAATCTGGCATGGGAAGCGCTCCTTTCAAT
>NZ_JBKVCZ010000131.1:0-17790 GCF_046966825.1 Hungatella sp.
CGCTCAAGGTATTCGACTGTAATCCAGGCGCGAAGCACTGCTACGAAAAGGTGGGATTCCGGGAAGAGGAGTATCGAAAGGAAGACTTTCCTTACCGGGAGGAGATGTGGGGGAATTCTCTGATGGCATACAACCGGCGCTGACCGGGCAGTCCCTGCCGAAGCGTGTGTGAAAATCACTTTCAGACACGCTCCGCCGGGGCGCTTACATCATGTCCATAAACTGTTTGGAAGCCTGGGAAACGGGAAGGCTTTCATTATAGGCGACGATCATCTGGCGTGCGGGCATCTTTTCCGTAAGCTTGACGATGAATAAGTCCTTGTCATTTTCCGGGATGCAGAAATCGGGAACAAAGGCGATTCCCAGGCCGATTCGTGCCAGATCGATGAGCAGATCGTTGCTGCTTAACTCGATCTCCGGAACCAGGTCCAGCTGTTCCCGCTGGAACATATGGTGCAGGAATTCACTGGTGGTGCTCTTCCTGTCTAGCATCAGGATGGGGTATGTCTGCAGCTTCTGCAGGCTGACCGTCTCGCCCTTCAGCGGGAAATACTCCTGATTGGCGACGAAGACGTCGTGAAATTCATTGATCACCCGGACGTTCTGTGAATTGGAGAGGCCCGAGTTAGGATAGTTGGTGATGATGAAATCAACCTGTCCGTTCTCCAGTAAGTGGGCACACTCGATGGAGGTCTGGTTGGTGACTTTTATATGAACATTGGGGTAAGCCTTGTGGAAGCGGTTTAAGTACGGAATCAGGTAGTAACGGCAGATGGTATCGCTGGCGCCGATGCGAAGCTGGCCGCCGTTCAGGGTGTTGGCCTCCAGAAGCTGATTTTCCCCTTTTTGAATCAAATTGATGGCGGGTTCCACGTGTTTTAAGAGAATCTCGCCTTCCGGGGTAAGTTGGACTTTTTTCGTGCTCCGGATGAAGAGCGTCTGATTCAGCTTTTTCTCCAGCACTTTGATGGACTGGCTGACCGCCGACTGTGAAATAAACAGCTGTTTCGACGCTTCGGAGAAGCTCAGTGTGGCAGCAACATGGTAAAATACTTTATACAATTCATAATTAATATCCATTATTAGTCCTCCTTATAAATCTAAGGACATTCTATCACGAATGCGATGGATTTGTAAAGGAAATTGACAAAAATACCAGATTATGGTAACTTTGTGTAACAGTTCAGACGGCGGAAAAATATCCGATGCTTCTTGACTGGTTTATCGGTCAAGAAGATGAGCCGTCTGAACCGTTACAACTTAGCAGTCAGAAGGAGAGTAAGATTTATGCATGACGATTTTTATCAGATGTACCTGGAAGAAATGAAAGCGATCACTCCCTGTACGCAGGAGGAGAACACGCAGCTGTTAAATGACGCCGCGGCCGGAGATGAGGGGGCGAGGAAGCGCCTCATCGAGGGGAATCTGGAAGCCGCCTTAACCTGTGCGAAAGCGTATGACGGAAAGAGAGTACTTTTGACGGACCTGGTCGCCGAGGCGAACATGGCGCTGACCATGGCCGTGACGGAATTCTTAACCAATCCGGGAGACGGTGATTTCGAGGGCTTTTTGACGGCACGGATGAAGGAAGCGCTTGATCTGGCTGTGGAGGAGGAAGAGTCCGCGGAGCAGACCGGAGAGGAACTGGCTGCCAGAGTCAACGTACTGCAGACCGTATCCCAGGCGCTTGCCAGGGAGCTGGGGCGTGAGGCTACGGTGGAAGAGCTGGCGGATAAGATGAAGATGACTGTAGATGAAGTGAAGGACATCATGAAGATGGCCATGGATGCCATGAGCATGAACGCGGAAAACGCGGATCTGGAAGAACTGGCAGAAGTGGAAGGAATAGAAATTACCGAGGCTGCGGAGGATGAAGAGGAATGAAACTATATCTGATACGCCATGGACAGACGGACTGGAATATCCAGGGAAAGATTCAGGGCAGTCACGACATACCCTTAAATGACACGGGAAGAGCCCAGGCGAAGCTTGTGGCGGAGGGGATGGACAGCCGGCCGGTGACAAAGATATTTTCCAGCACGCTGGTGCGGGCGGTGGAGACGGCGCGGATGATCGGCGACCGCCAGCAGGTGGAGACTTATCTTGTCCCGGGACTCATCGAGGTGGAATTCGGCAAATGGGAAGGCATGACCTGGGATGAGATAAAGGAACAGTATCCGGCAGAGTATGAGCGCTGGTCCATCAATCCGGTGGATGTGGCGCCGCCCGGCGGTGAAACCCAGATGGAGGCCATGGAACGGGTAGCAGGGGCCATCGAAGCCATCATGGAGATGACAAACGGCCGGGAAGATATCGCGGTCGTGTCCCACGGTGCGACCATGGCTTATATTGTCGCCTATTTAATGAGAAACCATCCGGAAGAAGCGGAGATTATAGTAGATAACGCCAGCATCACTACCGTGAATTACAATCCCATCACGCAGGATTATATGCTGCTGGAGGTGAACGACACCGCGCATCTCTGTAAGAGGTAGCGGCACTCTGTACGTTTACCGGGGCACGGAATGAGACAATTGGATAAAGAGTATTGCAAACAGCATGGGAATCACCGCATATCCGGGGCTTACCTGGCCTCTCTGCAGCAGGATGTAGAGAGAGCCTAAAAGGGTCAGCACGGTAAAGATCAGCGCGAGGGTTTTAAATGCTGTTTTTTTCATATTCATGGTGTGTTCCTTTCTTTTTCGGTTCCGGGGAGTGTCTCACCGGAGAACTGGAGGGTGACGGCTTTGACTTCTTTATACTGTCTGTCAGCCAGCTTTTCCGGTTCCTCGTAGTCGTCTGTATTTGGAAAGATGACGGAATCGGAGTCGGTGTATGCCACGATACCGAGGGGGATTTTTTCATCTGTCCGGATGGGGGAAGACTCTGTCAGCCAGGAATCCGCAGTATTTTTATAATGGCTGGAACCGAGCATGACTTCGTACCGGCCCTCCCCGCAGGAAAAGGTAATGGAGTCATCGGAAAACAGAATGGCGACGCGGTCATCTTCCTGGCCGGACTGGCTGAAAACCGAGGAAGCGACGGTTTCCCACTGCCCCTGTTCGTTCAGCGTTTCGACGGAACAGAGAAGAGAAGAAATCCCGGGTTCCGTTTTATAATCATATAATTTTACACTGCGTCCGGTCTCAATCAAGGCGACAGTCTGCTGTTCCTTTTCCGTAAGATCAGCCTTCTGAATTGTCATGGCGCCATCCTGTTTCCCGGAACATCCGGCTAACAGAATAACAAGACTGAACGCCAGCGCAGTTCTTATGGATCGTATTTTTTCCATAGAGATCTCCTTTTTCGTTTGTTTTTTCATTATATCATATTGGAACGGAGAAGTAATGGATATTTGTTATTTATGGAATAAGTTCCCACTTTTTTACATATACTAAAAAAGAATGATACAACCTATAACAGGAAAGAAAAGGAGCGTTTTCAATATGGCGAGAGGCGTAAGAAAATCACCGGTGGAAAAATTACAGGATCAGTTAAATGAGGTAAGAGAGAGCATCAAACAGTATGAGAACTGCCTCGTTACCTTAAAAGAAAAGGAAAAAACATTAAACGAACAGATCGAACTGGAGGAGTTTAAAACAATCCGCGGCCTGCTCACAGAACAGGGAATCGGAATGGAAGAATTGAAAGAAATGCTGGAGTCGAATGTGACCGCAGTGGAAGAGCAGAGCGCGTAAAACGCCCTGCTTTTTTCTTTGCATGAGGTCGTAAAATGGCTTGTATTCATTGTAAAACAATGAAAATTTGTGAATAAAATATCTACAGTTGACTTTTACAATTTCTCTATATTATGATAGGAGCGTAGGAATTGTAAGTACTTACAAAAACAAAAAATAATCATGGTCATGGAGGATTGCGGAGATGAAAGAGGTAAGAGGAAATGTAATTGTCGGCCAGTCAGGCGGACCCACGGCGGTCATTAATTCCAGTCTTGCAGGTGTCTATAAGACAGCAAAGGACAGGGGAGCAAAAAAGGTTTTCGGGATGCTGCACGGTATTCAGGGACTGCTGGAAGAACGGTACGTGGATCTGTCGGAACACATCAAAAATGATCTGGATATTGAACTGTTAAAGAGAACTCCCTCCGCCTATTTAGGCTCCTGCCGTTACAAACTGCCGGAGATCTGTGAAGACCAGGAGATCTATAAAAAGATCTTTTCCATTCTGGATAAACTGGAGGTGGAATACTTCTTCTATATCGGCGGCAATGACTCCATGGATACGATAAAAAAACTCTCCGATTACTCCATCTTAAACGGCAGCAGGATCCGGTTTATGGGCGTGCCGAAGACCATTGACAATGATTTAGCCGCGACGGACCATACACCGGGATATGGCAGCGCCGCAAAATACATAGGTTCCATCACAAAGGAGGTAATCCGTGACGGCCTGGTGTATGACCAGCAGAACGTAACGCTTTTGGAAATCATGGGCCGCAACGCCGGCTGGCTCACGGGCGCGGCCGCCCTTGCCAAGTGTGAGGACTGCGAGGGGCCGGATATGATCTTTCTTCCTGAGATTCCCTTTGATGTGGAGAACTTCATGAAAAAGGTGGAAGAGCTGCACAAGCGGAAAAAATCCGTGGTGGTTGCGATTTCAGAGGGTGTGAAGATGGCGGATGGACGCTACGTCTGTGAGCTGACCGACACCATCGATTACGTGGATGCCTTTGGCCACAGGCAGCTGACCGGGACCGCACGTTATCTTGCCGAGAAGATTTCACGGGAAGTCGGATGCAAGACGAGGGCCATCGAGTTTAACTCCCTCCAGCGCTGCGCCTCCCATATCGTGTCGCGGGTTGATATTACCGAGGCGTTCCAGGTGGGCGGCGCAGCCGTCAAAGCGGCATTCGAAGGGGAGACAGGCAAGATGATTATCTTAAAGCGCGTCTCGGACGACCCGTATATCTGTGTGACCGATATCTACGACGTCCATAAGGTGGCAAATGTGGAGAAAAAGGTGCCGAGGGAGTGGATCAATGAGGCGGGCGACTACGTGACCGAGGAGTTCGTAAGCTATATCAAGCCGCTCATTCAGGCGGAGCTGACGCCGATCATGGTAGATGGGCTGCCAAGGCATCTGTATTACACAGACGTGGAAGAAAAACAGTCCAGGTAGTCCTGCAGAAGCTTTGCCAGCTTTCCGATGTGAACGCCATCTACAAAGGCGTGGTGCACCTGTACCGAGAAAGGAAGCAGTGTCCTTCCGTCCCGTTCGAAATACCTTCCCCAGTCGAACAGCGGTGTGGCATTGTCCCTGCTGCCGGAATCGGTGTGGGAAATGTGGGTAAAAGATACCCATGGAAATGCGGAGAACTGGAAGATATCATTCCCCATGGGGCCGGTGAAATATTCCTTCTGATTCTGCTCCGTGCGCTTTGCCAGGGCGACGTATTCCTCCAGGGTATCTTTCATTCCGACATTTACAACCTTAAAAAGCTCCGTATCCGGATTCAGATACGTGAAGGACGTGTGGATCCGGTCAAACACAACGGGCTGGCCGTCCACAAAGCGGCAGCGGAATTCTTTGATTCGGTTGGCACAGTCCGCAACAGCGTAGACGAAGGAAAAGGTAAAGGAATACCCCTTTTCCCGGATTGCGGTGAGAAAATTGGTGATATCCAGTTCAAAGCTGACACAGTATTGCGGCTGGGCGCTGTTTCGGAAAATCTGGTAGTGAAGGGCCCGGTCCCAGGTGGTTAAGTCGATGAGTTCCATCATGGTTTTCCTCCTTTTGCTTTGAGTGATTGATATGAGATATAGCTGCGGGTCTCCTGCGTAAATGCAGGGATTAATGTGATTATAGACCGAAAGAGATACGATGTCAATGAGACATGGTATGACTGAAAGATAAAATAAAAAATCAGATGTCCGGCGGATAGATGCGCGGATATCTGATTTTTATTTTTACTCTATATTCAGTTCTTTTATTGCGTGAAGTATGTGGATTTTCATTGCATTTCTGGCGCCTTCCGGATTTCTTTGTTCCAGAAATTCCATGATCATGCGGTGGTCCTCCATGGTGTGGTTTTTTACCTGTTCATTTTTTTCGGACAGAACGACGCCCTTTGAGATGGCCTGATAGAGGACAGGCATCAGCTTATTCATAAATTCATTGTGTGTGGCCTGGGCAATTGCGCGGTGGAATGCGTGTTCATCGTCAGTCCGGTCCCGGTTTGAGAGAATTTCCTTTTCGATATGTTCCCCAATCTCCAGGATCCGTCTGATCTCCGCCTCAGTTCCGCGCAGGGCGGCAAGGGCGGCGGCTTCCGGTTCGAAGATGAGCCGCATCTCATACAAGTCCTTTGCATTGGTTTTCACATCGGCCAGCTGTTCAAAATCCTGTGTTTCATTTAATGCTTCCTCCGTGACAAAGGTGCCGATCCCCCGGCGGATCTCCAGAACGCGGTATGCGGCCAGAATCTTTACGGCTTCCCGCAGGGTGGTCCTGCTGACATGAAGCTCGTCCGCCAGATCCTGTTCGTTGGGGAGCCGGTCCCCCGGGGCAAAACGTTTTTCGATTGTGATCATTGAGCGGATGTTTTCTGCGGTGTTTTGGGAGAGCATTTTATTCTGAGCAGTCATGAGCGGTTATGCCTTTCTGATGTTTGGTGATTTTATTTTCAGTTTGCTGATTTTCAGACCTTCCTGTTTCTATATTATACTATGGTTGTGGGGCAACATCAAATTATTCTTTTTTAAACGAAAGAAATGGATTACAATCGTCGTAGTACAGGATGAAGCAGAATAAGAGTAGTGACGATGGAGGAAGTATGGAGAAAGCCAGAGAACAGAGTAAGTGCTCTGAGGAATGGGAAGAAACGTTTTACCATGCGTATATACCGGTCGCCAGATCCATTGCGGGTAGAATTCTGTATCCATCCGGGACGAATGAGGATATCGAGGAACTGGCGCTGGATGCGGTGTACGAAGCCATGAAAAACATTGGCAAATACGATGAAACGAGGGGAAGCATGGAGACGTATGTCAGGACTATCACAAAGAGCAGGGCGCTGACATACAGAAAGAAACAGGAACGGTATCAGACGGTACCGTTGGAAGGAAGCCTGGAGTTGTGGACGGAGGACGAGGATGTGGCGGCGCTAAAGGACATGGTGAGGTGCGTGATCCGGCAGCTGCGGCCAAAGGAACAGACTCTTTTCACCTGCCGCTTTCTCTATCATATGACGCCTGAGGAGATTGCCCGGCGGGAGGGCTGTTCGAGAAGGGCGGTGGACAGCCGCTTAACCAGGCTGCGGAAGAAACTCGTGAAGGCATTTCGTGATCATGGCGTGGAGCTGGGAGGAGACGTGTGATGAACAGAAACAGATACGATATGGACGAATTACTGGATGATGACCTTATGGCAGAATTGACGGAACGGACCTTCCAGCGAGTAGAGGGAGACAGACTCGGAAAAGGCGGCAGACTCAGAAAGACAGTCGGGATTCTGGTGGCCTGTACAGCCTTTGTCCTGGTTTTGACAAATTTTGATTCTGTCCTGGCGGCCGTGCGGACCTTTATCACCTATGTGGTAGGAGATGCGGTGGAAACGGACTCCGCCATTCTCACACAGTACGAGGTACTGGAGAGCCCCGTGCCGTTTACGGATGGTGAAGGCTATTGGGTAGATTTGGCATACCGCAAGAATGACAGCCTGTATTTCAATATTTCCTTAACGAATCAGGATATGGACGTAAAAGATACTCTGTATGTGGAACTGGCCGGGAAGACGTATCGCTGTACCCAGACCGGCGGGTATACGGAAAGTAGAAGAAGCAGCGACACAGGGGAGAAAACGGTGAGGTCTGAGAACAGCTATATGCTGGAGGACGCGCCTGAGGGAAATACCATGACTCTGAGACTGGAGGATCACTGTGTGACAATTACTCTCGAGCCGTCGCCGGAATATGCAGCCGATACCGTGAGAAAAGCGGAGTTAGGTTGGCTGGAGGTTGATTTTATTCCACTGTCCAAGAACCGCAGGGTGCTGGGCTATGTTGCGAAGACGGAAGACAGCGTATTAAAAGATGCGTTTATCTTTTTCCCGTATGGAGAGATGAAGGACCAGGACGGAAAGACTGTAAAAGCCAGTTATATTGGCGGGGATGACAATTTCTCGCATGAGCTGGTGGCGGCTGAGGGAACTGTGATTAACGGATTTTCATCCTCGAAGGTGGGATACCGGTTGGGCGGCGCTTATGACAGCAGTCTGGGAGAGTACCGTTTCACCATGCCGGAAAAAGGAAAAACCATTGCTGTCAATAGGGATTTGGAGATAAGCGGAATTACCATGAAGTTAAAGACAATTCAGCGTAGCGCGGAGGATGAGATTACCTTTACGTTTGCAGAAGAGACGAACCGGGGAACGCTGACCGGAATGACACTGGGATGCGAAGAAAACGAAAATATAAGCAATACAACGTCTACAGGGAACGTATTTACCGCAGGCATTTCCTGGTCCTGGACGGAGTTTACGATAGGCGGCACTGCGAAGCTTATGACATTATTTCCTTATGAGACCGGGGATGAGGTAATAATTATTTTCCGGGAGATCGAGGGGGAGATGGAGGGGGAGATCCAAGTTCAGTGGGATAGTCGGTGATAGAAATGTAAAAAAGTAAACCATTTTCAGAAAAGCATGCTATAATAAAACAGATTATGGAAAATGCCGTTTGAGTGATGCGGCGGACGTAAGGAGAGGTGAAGACAGAAGTGAATGGGGAACGCATGACCGACGTAAGGATCGGTGAGTATCTCGTCTCAGATATCATGACGTGTGTCGGAAAAAAGAGCGCCGTTTATTTGAGAAAGTTCGAGCGGGTTCATGAGAAAGGCTGCAGCTTTAACTGGTGTGCGGCGCTGTTTACCGCGTTATGGTTTGCTTACCGCAAAATGTGGAAGGCAGCGGCGGCTATTATGGGCTTCAATGTGATTTATACGATGGTGTTGTCCGTCCTGGAGAATACGATGCTGACGGCGGACAACGCGCTGGTGTTCATGAGTGCGGCGGCCGGTCTGTTTGTCCTGTCCATGATCGTGTTCGGGCTGCTGGGCGACTGGCTCTACAGCCGTCATATAAATGCCATTCTCGATGAACAGGGATGCCGCGGAAGGCGTGCCGTCCAGAAGGAGGCACTCATGGAATCTCTTCAGAAAGCCGGAGGAACCAGTATAAAAGGGATGGTCATTCTGTGGGCAGCGAGCCTGGTGCTGCAGTGGGCGATCACCTGGCTGATTTCTTTCCTTCTATAGACTGTATAAATATAAGATACAATAATTAATACCATAAGATATATTAATTTTTCTAATTGATATATCTTGTGGTATTATTATATCAACGAGAAGTAAAGGGTGCAGTGCGTCCCGATGAAACATAAAGATTGGAACTTAATGATATTTTCCAAGGAGGAAATTATGAGCGTAAGAAGAGTGTATGTAGAGAAGAAACCGGCCTATGCCGTAAAGGCCCATGAGCTTAAGGAGGAGATTGCCAGCTATCTTGGGATAGAAACCGTGACGGATGTACGTGTCCTGATTCGCTATGACATCGAGAATTTATCCGAGGAGACTTACAGGACCGCGCTTGAGACAATTTTTTCCGAGCCGCCGGTGGACGAGGTCTACGAGGAGACATTTCCGAGAAATGAAAATGACGTGGTGTTTGCAGTGGAGTACCTGCCGGGCCAGTTCGATCAGAGGGCCGATTCTGCGGAGCAGTGTGTGAAGCTTTTGAAGGAAGACGAGGAGCCGGTGATCAAATCGGCCACGACCTATGTGATTTCCGGAACCGTGACAGAGGCGGAAGCCGCGGATATCAAGTCCTTCTGCATCAATCCGGTGGATTCCAGAGAAACGGATGAGACAAAGCCGGAGACGCTTTTAACCGTGTTTGAGACACCGGCCGACGTTATCATATTCGACGGGTTCCAGAGCTCCCAGGAAGGCGCGTTAAAGGAGTTGTACGATTCCCTGAACCTTGCCATGACCTTTAAGGATTTTAAGCATATTCAGAACTATTTCAGGGACGAGGAGAAGAGAGACCCGTCCATGACGGAGATCCGCGTCCTGGATACGTACTGGTCCGATCACTGCCGCCATACCACATTCCAGACGGAATTGAAGGATGTGCATTTACAGAGGGCGATTACCGGGTTCCGATCGAAACGACGTACCAGAAGTACTTAGCCGACCGTGAGGTGGTGTTAAAGGGAAAGAGCGGCAAGTTCGTCTGTCTGATGGATTTGGCGCTGATGGCCATGAAGAAGCTGCGCATGGAGGGCAAACTGGATGATCTGGAAGTATCCGACGAGATCAACGCCTGCAGCATCGTGGTGCCTGTGGAAATCGATGGAAAAGAGGAGGAGTGGCTCGTCAATTTCAAGAATGAGACACACAATCATCCGACAGAGATCGAGCCGTTCGGCGGCGCTGCCACCTGTCTTGGCGGAGCTATCCGTGATCCGCTGTCCGGGCGTACGTATGTATACCAGGCTATGCGTGTGACAGGGGCTGCCGATCCGACAAAACCGTTAAATGAGACGTTAAAGGGCAAGCTTCCTCAGAGGAAGATCGTGACCGGCGCGGCCAGCGGATACAGCTCCTACGGCAACCAGATCGGTCTTGCCACCGGATATGTAAAAGAAATTTACCATCCCAACTACGTGGCAAAGCGCATGGAGATCGGCGCCGTCATGGGCGCAGCTCCACGTAAAAATGTAATCCGCGAGACCTCTGATCCGGGCGATATCATCATTTTGCTGGGCGGACGTACTGGACGTGACGGCTGCGGCGGAGCTACCGGTTCATCCAAGGTACATACGGAGGCGTCCATCGAGACCTGCGGCGCCGAGGTTCAGAAGGGAAATGCGCCTACCGAACGAAAGATTCAGAGACTGTTCCGCCGTGCGGAAGTCAGCAGCATCATTAAGAAATGCAACGATTTCGGCGCAGGCGGAGTATCCGTTGCCATCGGCGAGCTTGCTGACGGCTTACAGATTGATTTAGACAAGGTTCCGAAGAAGTATGCCGGTCTGGATGGAACAGAGATCGCCATCTCCGAGAGCCAGGAGCGTATGGCTGTCGTCATCGATCCGAAGGACGTAAAACAGTTTTTAGCCTACGCTGCGGAGGAGAACTTAGAGGCCATCGAGGTTGCAGTGGTGACCGAGGAGCCGCGTCTGGTGATGAACTGGAGAGGCAGAAATATCGTGGATATCAGCCGCGCGTTCCTGGATACGAACGGTGCTCATCAGGAGGCTTCTGTCGTTGTGGAGGTCCCGAACAGGGTAAGCGCTTCCAACTCCGGTTTGGCGGAAGGAAAGGAGGGCAGAGCGTTTGACAGGAAGGAGATTTCTGACGTCCGGGGTGAGTGGATGAAGGTGCTTTCCGACTTAAATGTCTGCTCCCAGAAGGGGCTGGTAGAGATGTTCGACGGTTCCATCGGCGCGGGCAGCGTGTTCATGCCTTACGGCGGTAAATACCAGCTGACAGAGACGCAGTCCATGGTGGCGAAGCTTCCGGTACTTTCCGGAAAGACAGATACGGTGACGATGATGAGCTACGGCTTTGATCCGTATTTATCCAGCTGGAGCCCGTATCACGGCGCTGTTTATGCGGTTGTTTCCTCTGTAGCCAAGATTGTGGCCGCAGGCGGTGACTATAAGAAGATCCGTTTTACCTTCCAGGAGTACTTCCGCCGGATGACGGAGGAGGCCTCCCGCTGGAGCCAGCCGTTCTCCGCTCTGCTTGGAGCATACGAGGCTCAGCTGGGCTTCGGACTTCCATCCATCGGCGGAAAGGACAGCATGTCCGGAACCTTCAATGAGATTGACGTTCCGCCGACACTGGTATCCTTTGCCGTGGATATTGCCGATCAGAAGCACATCATCACTCCGGAGTTTAAGAAGGCAGGCAGTAAGATTGTTGTGTTCCATATAGAGAGAGATCAGTATGATTTGCCTGTTTATAAGCAGCTCATGGATGGGTATGAGAAGCTTTATCATGAGATTACTGCGGGCAGAGTCATTTCCGCGTATGCGGTGGAAGGCCATGGTTTGGCTGAATCTGTGGCAAAGATGGCGTTCGGCAACAAGCTGGGCGTTAAGATCGAGCACAATGTGGACCCGAGAGATTTCTTCGCTCCGGACTGGGGCTCCATCGTCTGCGAGGTTCCGGACGGAAAGGTAAGTGAGCTGTCTATTTCCTACACAGTAATCGGCGAAGTGACGGACCGCGGAGTCCTGGAATACGGCAGCACGGCCATCACCATGGACGAGGCGCTGAACGCATGGACAGAGACTCTGGAAAATGTGTTCCCGACCAGATCGGGTGTGGCAGATACGCCTGTGATGGAAGCGCTCTACGATACGAAGGACATCTATGTCTGCAGGAATAAGGTTGCAAAACCGAACGTATTTATTCCGGTATTCCCGGGTACCAACTGCGAGTACGACAGCCGAAAGGCATTTGAGCGGGCCGGTGCAAATGTGGTGACAAAGGTATTTAAGAATATGAGTGCCGATGATATCAGAGAGTCCGTGGAGGCGTACAGAGAAGAGATTGCAAAAGCCCAGATCGTCATGTTCCCGGGCGGCTTCTCCGCTGGCGACGAGCCGGAGGGGTCCGCGAAATTCTTTGCAACCGTATTCCGCAACGCGGTGATCAGGGAAGAGATCGAAAAGCTGTTAAATGAGCGCGACGGCCTGATGCTGGGCATCTGCAACGGCTTCCAGGCGCTGATCAAGCTTGGGCTGGTGCCGGAAGGAACTATCACGGCGCAGAGAAATGATTCTCCGACTCTGGCTATGAACACCATCGGACGCCACATTTCCAAGATGGTTTATACGAAAGTAGTGACGAACAAGTCTCCGTGGTTACAGGGAGCCGAGCTTGGCGGCGTATACTGCAATCCGGCATCTCACGGCGAGGGCCGTTTTGTGGCCAATGATGATTGGATTAAAAAGCTGTTCGAGAATGGCCAGGTAGCGACGCAGTACGTGGACGAGAACGGGAATCCGACGATGGACGAGTTCTGGAACCCGAACGGTTCCTATATGGCGATCGAGGGCATCACAAGCCCGGATGGCAGAATTTTGGGCAAGATGGCTCACTCCGAGAGACGGGGCGAGGCAGTTGCCATGAATATTTATGGGGAGCAGGATTTGAAGATATTCGAATCCGGTGTGAAGTATTTTAAATAAGAGAATAACAGGAATGGGAGCAGAAAAATGGCTGACAGCGATTTTTCTGCTCCTGTTTTGCTTTACATTTAAAAAACAATTCGCTATACTAAAGATAAATGTTCGACTTGCCGCAGCTATTACCACAAGTAATAGTAAGGAGAACAAAAATGAGTACAAAAAAACCAAATATTGTTTTTATATTATCTGACGATCAGGGAGCATGGGCCATGGGCTGCTCCGGTAATGAGGAGATTATCACACCGAACCTAGATAAGCTGGCAGCGGAAGGCATGCGTTTCGAGAACTTCTTCTGCGCATCGCCGGTATGCTCTCCGGCACGGGCGTCACTTTTGACGGGGAGGATTCCGTCTCAGCACGGCGTTCACGACTGGATTCGCGACGATAATAAAAAACAGGAGGATATAGAATATCTTGCAGGTCAGACTGCCTATACCGACATCCTGACACAGGAAGGATACGTGTGCGGCCTGTCCGGCAAATGGCACCTGGGGAAGAGTTCTGTGCCTCAAAAGAGTTTTACACACTGGTTTGCGCACAAATCTGGCGGAGGCCCTTATTATGGTGCTCCTTTTTACAGAGAGGGCCGTCTGGTCTATGAACCTGGTTATGTCACGGATGTCATCACGGATGACGCCATTTCTTTTTTGAAAGAGCATGCGGGAAAGCAGCCTTTCTATCTTCATGTGGGCTATACGGCGCCTCACGCGCCCTGGCTTAACAACCATCCGAAAGAATACACCGATTTATATGAGAATTGCCGGTTTTTGTCCTGTCCCATGGAGAAAGAGCATCCCGACAGTATTTATCTGACGAAGGAAGTCTTACAGGACTTGCGGGCGAATCAGATCGGATATTATGCCGCTGCTACCGCCATGGACTATAATATTGGACGAATCCTGGAGCAGCTTGATGAACTGGGGATCAGGGAAGAGACCCTGGTGATCTTTGGCAGCGATAATGGGTTCAGCTGCGGCCATCACGGCTTCTGGGGAAAGGGCAACGGTACCTTCCCAATCAATATGTACGAATCTTCCGTTAAGGTTCCGATGATTATGAGCCAGCCAGGGGTGATCCAGCCGGGGATGGTGAATTCCTCGCTCTTGTCTGCATATGACTTTATGCCGACACTGCTCGATTATGTTGGTATCGAGGGAACGGATCGTGGAGAGAAGCTTCCGGGGAAAAGCTTCCTTCCGGCACTGCTGGGGCAGGAATTTTATCAGGGAGAATCCATTGTGGTGATGGATGAGTACGGTCCCAACCGTATGATCCGTGGGACCAGATATAAGTTTATAAAACGGTATCCTTACGGCCCCAATGAGCTGTACGATCTGCAGGAGGATCCGGGAGAGCGGAGTAACCTGCTTCTGGCGGGGAACGAGAAGGCTGAGGAGATCGGAAGAACGATGAATTACGAGCTGGAACAGTGGTTTATCAATTACGTCAATCCGGAAATCGACGGGGCTAAGGAGCCCGTGTTCGGCTCCGGCCAGATCGGCCTTGCCGGGCTCTGGAGCAAGGGGGAGGTATCCCACAGCTGCGACGATTACATCAAAGAAAAGTTAAAAGAATGAGTGGGTGAGCGAGATAAAAAAGTATTGGGAGAAGTTTAAACAGGCGTCCGGGAAATTGAAGACTCAGTTGTATTTAGGATATGGCGTTACCTTTGCCGTCCTTTCCCTCCTGATTATCAGCTTTCTGTTTCTGGGAGTAAAACAGCTGATGATGGACCAGATCGGCCAGAGCCGTCTGGATGTATTAAAACAGATTTCAGAACGTTCCAACACCATAAAAAACAGCACCATCACCATATCCAATCTGTACCGGTATGATGAAGAGGTGCAGAGATGCTTAAGTGAGAACGGCCTCTCGGAGGAAGAGATGGAGCAGGCCGGACGTTACTTGGACGGGGTGAAGGAGAACTACGACAGGGTATTTCACGATGTGGGGGTGGCCTACGACGTGGTGATCCTGGGAGATAATGGATTCCGTTACGCCTCCAGAGGGCGGGACCACTACGATTTTGACGGACTGGAGAGCCAGCTCTGGTATAAGCGGAGCTACGACGCGGAAAATGATATCGTGTTTATCAGCAGCTTCCGGGAGAAGTTTGATTTATCGAGCAGGGAAGAGCGGTACGTATTCGCAGCCTTTCGCCGGGTGGCCGGAACGGACGGCAGGGAAACGGGAACGATTCTCGTCAATGTGGATGAAAAATATCTGGAAGACTTATACGGAACGGCCGAAGACCGGAGCAACCTCTATATTTTCGATAAGAAAGGCAACATTGTCTCCAGCCGGGAGAAATCCCTGCTTGGAAAGAACTTTATCGGAGTTGATAATTTCAGACGGCTTTACGGGGAGAATGAGTACCACATTATCAAAAAGCTGGGACAGGACTATCTGCTGTCCAACTACTATGATCCCCAGACTGGCTGGACGATTGTGGAAGAGATGCCGTGCGCCGTTATACTGCAGCCTTTAAACCAGGCGCTGGTGCTTCTCCTGGCGATTGTAAGCGGCTGTCTCCTGGCCGGAACGGGAGCTGCCTGCTATATGTCGGAACGGATATCGAAGCCATCCTGAAGCTCTGCCGCCTGATGGACCGGGTGAAGCAGGGGGATTTTGACGTGATCAGTGACATCCGGGGATATGAGGAGGTCAATCAGCTGAAGGACAGCTTTAACGAGATGGCGGCTGAGATTAAGAAGCTTTTGGAGGACATTCGGGACAATGAGATGCAGAAGCGCAAGTCGGAGATGGATTTTTTAAGAGCGCAGATCAATCCGCATTTTCTCTATAATACGCTGTTTTCAATCCAGTGCATGATCGAACTGAAAAAGAATGACCAGGCAGTTCTGATGATGGCGGCCTTTACCGACCTTCTGAAGAAGACGCTGTCTGTGGACACGGATTTCATCACCCTGAAGGAGGAGTTTGAAAGCACGGAAAAATACCTGGTGCTGCAGCAGATCCGGTATGGGGACAAGATTCATTATGAGTGTGAGATGGGGGCGGAGACGGAGCAGTGCCTCGTTCCTGCGCTGATCATACAGCCGATTGTAGAGAATGCCATCTTCCATGGGATCGAGGCAAAGGAGGAGGCGGGGCTTATTATCGTGGAATCTGTTGTGTCGGAGGGAGCCCTGCTGATCACCGTCTCCGATGACGGCGTGGGGCTTGACGAGAAGGAGCTTGCCCGGATGACGGCACAGTTTGGTGAACGGGAATACCAGTCTGGAAGATCCATCGGAATTCTCAATGTGTTAAACCGGATCAAGATTAATTTTGGAGAAGGGTACGGGCTTACGGTGGAAAGCGAGCCGGGAATCGGCACCTCGGTTACCATGAGGCTTCCCGTGGTGCTTAAGGAGATGCAAGGGGTAAATCATGAAAATACTGATAGTAGATGACGAGAGAATGATATGCGAGTGGCTTCAGTTCTGTATCGGGCAGAACCCGGATTGCCAGCTGACCGGCTGCGCCCATAACGGAGAGCAGGCACTCGCCCTGTTTCAGGAAAATGAACCGGACGTGGTTTTTACGGATATCAAGATGCCGGTTATGGGAGGTCTTGAGCTTTTAAAGCGGATTAAGGAGATTTCTCCAGAGACGGTTGTGGTCCTTTTGACCGCCTTTGCCGAATTCGATCTGGCCAGGGAGGCCATACGGCAGGGCGGAGACGACTACCTGCTTAAGACGGAGATGAACCATCAGTCGTTTAAGGAGGTATTGGAACGGTTAAAAAAACGGGTGACTAAGCACGAGGTATCCAAAGGCGGGGCAGAGACGGAGAGCACCGGCCGCCAGCATTCCATTATCGGCGATATACTGCGGGAGGGAAGGACTCTGGGGGAAGAGGATGTAAAGAAACTTAGGGAATGCAATATCCGGTGGCGTGATGAGGGGCTGTTTGCCGTGGCTGTGTGGAAAAAAGAGGTGCTGGAGGAATTCATCCTTCCGGAGAATCCGGAGGTTCACCATGTGGTGGGATTCGAATACGACAAGCTTACGTACGTGATTGTGGGGAATCTGGAGCGGGACCGGACGGAACTGCAGAAAATCCAGCTGCTGCATGAGTATGGGACAGCAATCGTACAGAAAAACCATTGTATGGCGGGAATCAGCACGGTGACGGGCAGTCTGGCCCATGTGGCGGACGCGATTATTGAGGCAGCCTGCAGCTTAAGCCGCGGTTATTATATGGAAAAAGAGAAGGTCTGGCTGGCGGAGATGGCGGGAAGCGAGATTCGCAGCCTCGTGAAGTGCTGGGAGAGCGGATACCGGAAGACGCGGCGTGAGCTCTACGAGGTGTCCGGCCAGGAATTCTACCAGACCATAGAGGCGGTGCTGGACCATGCGAAGCAGGAGGGCGTATTTCCGGTCTGTATGTTTGCCGCTTTCTGCTGTGATGCCATGGAGATGGCCTATATGCGCTTTGCCGGTGAGGATGCAAAGCTGATGCACCACATGCTTCTGGAGGAGAAGCGGGCGGTAAGCGAGTCTGTCAGCTACGCGGAAAGCTGCAAAAAGGTGACGGAATTTATCCGCACCGCGCTGGCCTA